>NZ_LMMI01000017.1:0-51204 GCF_001422775.1 Methylobacterium sp. Leaf87
TACGAGCGCTATCCCAGCACACTCGCCGATCTCCACATCGTCGCCTTCGTCTGCCTCATGCTCAAACAGGCCGCTCAACTGGCAAGCGGTTCATAACAGTCTCTAGAGCGCAGGTCCCCAAACCTTCCAGGAGAGGGACAGGGTGAGGTGTGCGAACGCTCCGAAAAGGTCCCACACCTCACCCCAACCCTCTCCTTTCAGGAGAGGGAGCCCGTCGAGGCCACTCGATCCACGATAGAACCATCCCGCCGACCCTCAACCACGACAATCCATCCGTCGAAACCGCCATCGACCTCGTGCCGCACGAGGCCAAGCGCAAGTACATGGATGACGTCCTACCAAATTCGTTCGGTTTCCAAGGGACGAACGCGAACTTGGTGATGCGGCGGGTGGATCAGAGAAACTGCCACCTTCAGGTTGAAATTCTACGCCCGACTCGCGACCCGCGATTTGCTCGGGGCAGAAAACTATGCTTAGCTCAAGCATTATATATGGATGTTTGGTATGGCGTATGAATCTGCTCGAATTTTAATTCTTTGCAAGACGTATCCATCTCCGAGTTCGAAATACGCTGAGACATCGTGTGTCGCCGGCATTAGCGACACCGGAGAACTTATTCGCCTCTATCCGATACCTTTCCGTATGATCGGCGAAAAAGCAAAATTCAAAAAAATGGCAATGGATTACTGCGAAAATATCAAAGACAAAGTCGGATCGCCGAAGAGAAAGCCATCGGATCGGAGTCGACACGATTATCTGCGAAGGCAAGCCCTTATCGACCGATCACAACTGGAGGATGAGAAGAGATTGGCTTGAAAAACTTCCGGTATTTCGTAGCATCTTAGATTTAGAAGCCGACCGCAAGTTAAATGGCACGACATTAGGTCTATTGAAAATTGACCAAAATCTACGCCTCGACATCACCAAAGCCGACCATCCAGAATGGACAGAAGAAGAACAGTCAAAACTCTTAATTCTGCAAAATAAACTCGACTTATTTGATCCAACAGACAGATCCCAGATAAAAACCCTTAGAAAAATTCCATATAACTTTTATTACTGCTATGATCTAGATCGAACAATAAAGCATAAGATTGTAGATTGGGAAATCGGAGCATTATATTGGAACACCAGATTCTCCCACGGCCCCAGGCGGGAAACACCATTCAGAGAGAAAATCGAGCAATACCTTCCAAAGCAGGATCTATTTCTACTAATGGGAAATATTCATCGATTTCCAGACCAATGGCTGGCTATAAGTTTAATATATCCGCCGAAGATCGAGCCTTCAATTCAAGGCTCCTTTTTTGACTAAGAGATGATCAGTTTTTGAATTCGACAGCCGATCAGCTGCTTCTGATATAAAATTGCGATGGCAAGTTTTGAAATCTGCCTCAAAACAAACCAGACATACATTCAATTCCATTGAGGTGTCCGCAATCCATTCCACTAAATCTGAATTTTTATTGAGATATTCTACAAATTGCGATGTATAATTTGACCAATTTTTGTCAGCCTTATACTTATTTCTAATCGATTTCGGGCATCCGAGCGCCGGCAAGTGAGTATAGTCTATACCAGAAATCCTTAATCCATCGCAGAAGGCCTTTTTAGAAAATCCCGGCTTGCGCGAAAGGGGCAATTGACGAACATCTAGCACTAGATCGATGGACCTTTGTTTTAATTCCAGCAAAAAATCTGGAAACGTAGATCCCTCATACCCTATAGTAAATAATGAAAAAATTACTCCAAAATCTCAATGGACCTATCTGCTAAAGCAACAGCTTTAAACGAAGCACGTCGCGCCGCAGTGGGTTATCGCACAACGACCACACGAAAGCTTCTTTTGCAATACAGCGGATAACTGACTGCCAAAGCGGGCCCATTTCTGCAAGCGGGATGGGTTAAAGGCAATCCCCATTTCGCCACAAAACCGACCAAACTCGCGCGCCTAACGGCCAGCCCGTCGCGCCCATTCGAGGTGGCGCGAGACTGTCCCACGTCCTCGAAAAACGGCGGGGGAGGGGGCCCGAGGCCCGAACAGGATGTCCATGTTCTTCCGCAAGCGCCCGAATCCCGAGCCCGTGCCGGCCGCCTCCGAGGAGCGGGCCTTGCCGCAGCGCCTGTCGCCGCGCAGCCCGAGCGAGGCCATCAAGCCCACCGCCGCACCGCCGCCGCCCGATCTGCCGGAGCGCCGCCGGGGCGGCCTGCTCGCCACCATCTCGGGCCTGCTCACCTTGTCGGTGGTGCTGGCCATCGGCGTGATGATCGGCATGACGCTGTTCGAGCGGCAGGTGAAGGAGCCGGGGCCGCTGCCCGCCGACAAGGTGGTGGTCATCTCGCCTCGCAGCGGCACCTCCGAGATCGCCGAGGCCCTGTCCCGCGAGGGCGTCATTGCCCACACGGCCCTGTTCGAGTGGGCCGCCCGCCTGAGCGGCAAGGCCCTCAAGGCCGGCGAGTACACGTTCAAGGCCCATGCCAGCATCAACGAGGCCATCGAGACCCTGTCGTCGGGCCGGCAGGTCCAGCACGCCGTCACCTTCCCGGAGGGTCTGACGAGCGAGCAGATCGTGGCGCGGCTCAACGACAACGACATCCTGTCGGGCGACATCAACGAGATCCCGGCCGAGGGCGCGCTCCTGCCCGACACCTACAAGTTCGAGCGCGGCGCCACCCGTCAGCAGATCGTCAACCTCATGCGCGCCAAGCAGCGCGAGGTCCTGGCCGACATCTGGAAGCGCCGCTCCGCCGAGATCCCGGTGAAGACCCCGGCCGAGATGGTGACGCTGGCCTCCATCGTCGAGAAGGAGACCGGCCGGGCCGACGAGCGGCCCCGTGTGGCAGGCGTGTTCGTCAACCGCCTCAACAAGCGCATGAAGCTGCAATCGGACCCCACCATCGTGTACGGGCTGGTGGGCGGGCGCGGCACCCTCGGGCGCGGCATCCAGCGCTCCGAGATCGAGCGTGCGACGCCCTACAACACCTACGTGATCGAGGGCCTGCCGCCCGGCCCCATCGCCAATCCGGGCCGCGCCGCCCTCGAGGCCGTCGCCAACCCGTCGCGTACCAAGGACCTGTTCTTCGTGGCCGACGGCACCGGCGGCCACGCCTTCGCCGAGACCCTGGAGGGCCACTCGCGCAACGTCGCCCGCTGGCGCCAGGTCGAGCGCGCCCGCCAGGCCCCGACCCCGGACGCGGCCGTCGACAAGGTCGAGCCCAACCCGACGCCCGATCCGGGCCGCGCCTCGGCCTACGCGCCGGCCGACGGCACCAACTTCGCCGGCGGCGCCGACCCCTCGGCTCCGCGTCCGAAGGCCTTCGACGCCTCCGAGGGCACACGCCTCGATCCCCTGCGCAACAAGACCTTCGACCTGAATTCGCCCAAAAGCGTCCCGGTGCTGAAGCAGCCGTGAGACGCGGGGTAGCCGCGCGCGTCCCCGCGCCCCGCTTGCGGGGAGAGGGCCGCGACGCCCCCGTCGTCGGCGCGGCGAGGCGGAAGCCGAGGGTGAGGGGGCGGCCCCGAACGAGCCTCCTGCTGATGAGAGGCCCCCTCACCTTCGCTTCGGCTTCGCCTGCGCTCCCCGCCTGCACGCCGAGGTGCAGGCAGGCCTCTCCCCGCCCGGCGGGGAGAGGGGAGCGGCAACCGGTGTGGCTCTCCTTCGAATACGGTCCAGTCCAACAATGATCCTCTCCAGCATGACAGGATTCGCCCGGGCCGTCGGCACCACCGGGGCGGTGCAATGGGCCTGGGAGGTCCGCGCCGTGAACGGGCGCGGGCTGGAGGTCCGCCTGCGCGTGCCCAACGGCTACGACGCGGCCGGGGAGGTCGCCCGCACCGCCCTGCAGAAGACCCTGGCGCGCGGGCAGTGTCAGCTCTCCCTCAACCTCTCCCGACCCGACGCGGCCCCGCGCATCAAGATCAACGAGGGGCTGCTGGCCGAACTCGCGGCGGCGGTGGCGCGGGTGCCCCGGCCCGAGGGCGTCGCCCCGGCGACCCTCGACGGGCTCCTGGCCCTGCGCGGCGTCATCGAGGCCGAGGACGAGGCGTCGACGGATACGGAGGCCCTCCACCGCGATCTCGCCGAGGGGGTGGTGCGCCTCGTCACCGACCTCGTGGAAGCCCGCCGCGCCGAGGGGCGGCAGCTGCGCGCCGTCATCGAGGCGCAGCTCGCCGAGATCGGCCGCCTGACCCGAGCGGCGGAAGACTGCCCGGCGCGCAAGCCCGAGGCCGTGCGCGCCCGCCTCGCCGCCACGGTCTCGACCCTGATCGCGGTCGGCAACCTCGACCCCGACCGCCTGCACCAGGAGGCGGTGCTGCTCGCCGCCAAGGCCGATGTCCGCGAGGAACTCGAC
The DNA here is from genome assembly GCF_001422775.1 of Methylobacterium sp. Leaf87. Classification (NCBI taxonomy): domain Bacteria; kingdom Pseudomonadati; phylum Pseudomonadota; class Alphaproteobacteria; order Hyphomicrobiales; family Methylobacteriaceae; genus Methylobacterium; species Methylobacterium sp. Leaf87. The sequence continues at coordinate 4,354 of NZ_LMMI01000017.1, forward strand.
CGCCTGGCCGCCCACCTCGCCAGCGCCGCCGACCTGCTGGCGGCCGGTGGTCCCGTCGGCCGCAAGCTCGATTTCCTGGCCCAGGAACTCGGCCGCGAGGCTAATACCCTGTGCGCGAAGGCGAACGACATCGCCCTGTCGCGGATCGGACTCGACTTGAAGGCCGTGGTGGAGCAATTCCGCGAGCAGGTTCAGAACGTCGAGTAGGTTTTTTTGCGATGCAGGCGACGGCGATCGAGCGGCGCGGGTTCATCCTCATCCTGTCCTCACCCTCGGGCGCGGGCAAGACCACCCTGACGCGGGCCGTGGCCGGCGACCCGAAATGGGGCCTCGACCTCTCCATCTCGGTGACCACCCGCGCGCGCCGCCCCTCGGAGATCGACGGCAAGCACTACAACTTCATCGACCGCGAGGCCTTCGACGCCCTGCGCAGCGCCGACAACCTCCTCGAATGGGCCGAGGTGCACGGCAATTTCTACGGCACCCCGCGCCGCCCCGTGGAGAAGGTGCTGGGGGCCGGCCGGGACATGATCTTCGACATCGACTATCAGGGCACGCGGCAGGTGCGGTCCAAGCTCACCCAGGACGTGGTGACGGTGTTCATCCTGCCGCCCTCGCTCGCCGAGCTGCGCCACCGCCTGGAGCGCCGGGCCGAGGATTCGCCCGACACCATCGAGAAGCGCCTCGCCAACGCCCGGATGGAGATCCAGCGCTGGAGCGAGTACGACTACGTCATCGTCAACGACGACCTCGACGACGCCTTCCGCTCGCTCGAAGGCATCCTCATCGCCGAGCGGCTGAAGCGCGACCGTCGCACCGGCCTGACGCCGTTCGTCGAGGGACTGCTCGCCGAGCCGGACTGAGCTACACCCGGGGCGAGACCACCGTGGCGCGGCGCGCCTCCAGCATCTGCCACGCGATGAGGGCCGGCACGCCCAGCACCACGTCGGGCACGCGCTTGGCCAGCGACAGCGCCAGCGACGTCCCGGGATCGAGGCCGAACAGGCCGCCGAGGAGCACGAACCCGCCCTCCTGCACCCCAAGGCCGCTCGGCACCGGGAACGCCGCGGACTTGATCGCCTGACTCAGCGCCTCGATCACCACGATCTCGGTCCACGTCACCCCCTCGACGCCGATGCAGGCGAGCGCGATCCAGATCTCGACGGCGCCCATGCCCCAGGCGAGGAGGTGGAGGCCGAATCCAGCCGCGAGCGCACTGCGCCGATCCGGGGCCCAGACCGCGTCGAGGGCGTCGTAGACCCCGCCCGGCGGGCCGTTCCGCGGCGTCACGGCCGCGCCAGCCCAGCGGCGCATCCGGTCGGTGGAACGGCGCACGAGGTCACGGGCCGCGCCGCTGCGCTGGACCGCGAAGAAAGCCGCGACGATCACCGCCGTCACGGCGAGCGCCCCCGCCGTCCAGGTCGCCAAGGCCTCGGCGGTGCCGCCGCCCACCTGCGCGAGCAGCACCACGCCGAGGAGCGCGAACAGCCCCTGGGTCGCCACCTGCATCAGCATATCGACGAGGATCGAGGCCGCCGCCAGGGACCCCGCCACGCCCCAGAACGTCAGCAGCCGCCCGCCGACCACATCGCCGCCGACGGACGCCACCGGCAGCAGCACGTTGATGCCCTCGCGCACGAAGCGCAGGATGAGGAACGCCCCCGCTTCAACCTGAGCGAGCCCCGCAAGGAGCCGCGCCCAGGCGAAACCACAGGTTGCCACGATGGCCGCCCGCACCAAGACGATGCCGATGAGGCCGAGGGCGCCGATCCGCCCGAACGCCTCCCCGACCGCATGCAGATCGTGCGTCACCACGAGCCAGATCCCGAGGCCCAATCCCAGAATCGTCCCGATCAAGGGCAGCCGGCGCAGGAGCGCCCGGCCGATGGCGCCGGTCGAAGACGGCTTCATGATGGGCGATCCTGGCGGATCGAAACGCTTCGGATCAGCATCATCGCGGGGGGCGGATAGCCTCGGAAATTCAGGGCGCACGCGGCCCGGAACACGGATCTTCCGGAGTGCCGGGCGGCGTTAGCTTAGCTTTGGGGCCGAAATCGGGGAGGAGGGCGGCGAGGATCGCCCGGCGGTCCCCCGCCGGGTCGATGAGGACGATGCGCCCCTCGGCGAGGCTCGCGGTCGTCGCCACCGCCACGGTGCGTTTCGGGCATGGACCGAGGCACCCGACCTCGACGAGGCGGGGCTTGAGGAGGCCCCCCTTCGACGACCCGCCGCACTCCTTCAGGGCGCGTTTGAGGATCGTGCGCACGGCGCCCTTGGGGAGTCCCTGACGCTTGGCGCATTTGGTGCAAACGAGAACGACATCACCGAATTTGGCCCGGGCGTACCGGATCTTATGGGGCGTCACATCGGTCAGGTCTCGTGTCATCGTGTTCCTTGGCGGGGCGGTCTGCCCGGCGTTCATTCGTTCCTGCGCTCGACCCGGCCGCTCGGGTCTAGCCACCCGGGCTCGACCGCTGAAGCCACGCCTTAAAAAGGGCCGAAAAACACGGGACTTCCCAGGGTAACGGCATGGGGTCGAAAGGGCTCCGCGCCGCCTCCGGTGCCATGGGTGCCGGAAGCGCGGTGTGGGGTCGCGTTCGCGCGCCGAGCCTTCAGGAATCCGATGCGATGAATGTCGACGAGGTCAAGCAGTCGGAGCGCCTGCGCGGGGTCATCGACCTCGCGCTGCGGGCGGTCCCCGATCTGCGGCGCAACGCCGAGACCGTAGAACCGATCCCCACCGGCCGGGCGCCGACCCTCCTGCGCAGGGCGAGCGAACGCCTCGACTGGCGGCGCCTTCCCGGCCTGCGGCCGGCATCCTCCAAGCCGCCGAACCTCACCATCGACCTGATCCGCAACTTCAGCGTCTTCGTGCTGCTACCGACGCTGATGCTGGCGATCTATCTCTACGGTTTCGCCGCCAACCAGTACGTCGCCGAAGCACAATTCACCGTCCGGGGCAATGTCGAGCCCATGGAGGAGGCTTCGGTCGGCCAGTTCGCCGACCTGATCCAGAAGCATAACAGTCAGGACAGTTTCATCGTCAAGGACTATATCCAGAGCCAGACGCTGGTGTCCAAGATGGAAGAAACGTTGAAGGTCTCGGCGATGTTCGCCCGTAACGAGGCCGATTTCTGGACCCGCTATCGGCCGCCCCAGCCCATTGAGGACCTAGCTCGATACTGGCGTAAGCATGTCATCGCCCGCATCGATGTGATCTCGGGCGTGATCACCCTGACGGTTCGCGCCTTCACGCCGCAGGATGCGCTCGCGATCTCCAAGGAGGTGATCGCGCGCACCGAGGTGCTGATCAACCAGATCTCGCGCGCGGCCCAGGCCGATCTCGTCGCCCATGCCGAAGCCGATGCCGTGCGGGCGCAAACACGCCTGCGCGAAGCCCACCTCGCCCTTCAGAAATTCCGCAACCGCTGGGGCATCATCGATCCGATCAAGGCGGCGGAAGCGACGCTGACGACCCTCGGCAGCCTGCGCAAGGATCAGCTCAAGGCCGAAACCGATCTCCAGGTTCTGCGTGGATCGAACCTCGACGAGAAGTCCCGCAGCATCCAGACCCTCGTCGCCAACCTCGCGGCGATCCAGCAGCAGACCAAACGGCTTCAGGATCAGCTGACGACGGAAGGTCTTTCGGGTTCCGACCCGTCGAACAACATGACCCGGGCGCTGCTCGAATACGAAGGGCTGCAGGTCGAGAAGACCATCGCGGGCAAACTGAACGAATCCGCCAATCTCATGGTCGATCGGGCCCGCGTCGCGGCCACGAAGCAGCAGATCTTTCTGGCGACCTTCGTGCCGCCGGATCTGCCCATCGCCTCGCTGTATCCGCAACGCGGGTATGCCCTCGTCGTCGGCTTCTTCTGCTTCCTGGTGGTGTGGAGTTCCATCGCCCTGATCGTCGCCGGTCTGAAGGATCAGCGTCTCTGAGGCTGCGACCGATCCGGCCGGATCGGATCGCGGCTCTCGGTCACCGGTTCGTCGTGGTATCTCGCCGAGCCGGCATTCCCGCCCGCCCATGCGTCACAGCCGGAACGACATGTCCGAATTCTCCGACCTCATCGCTCGCGCCGTAAACCCGTCCATGACGCGCGAGGCACGGGAATCCGTCTACGGCGTGGTCAAGGAAGCGGTGCAGCGCCTCCAGACCCGCGATGGGCTGGCGGCGGACGACCCACGCATCGCGCTGCAGCAGCACCTCGTCGAGGAGACGATCCGCGACGTCGAGGCCGATATCGCCCGCTTCGTGTCCCTGGAGAAGCTCGAGCGGGCGCACGCGGCCCAGGTCGCCGACGAGGCAGCGCGGAACCGCTGAGGGCCATGGGGGTGAGCTGAACCCAATCCCCCGTAAAGCGGTCTCCCTGGAGAGCCAGCGGCGAGCCCCGGAATGCTCGTCGGAGCGCCTCCTTCACCCGGGCGTCAGCCGTAGGCGGCAGCCGCCCGCGCGCTGCCGGGTTCGGCCACGCTCAGACCGGCATCGACATACTCGTTGAGCTTGTTCCGCAGGGTCCGGATCGAGATGCCGAGGATCTTGGCGGCATGCGTCCGGTTGCCGAGGCAATGGTCGAGGGTGTCGAGGATCAGGTCGCACTCCACCTGCGCCACCGTCTGGCCGACGAGGCCGCGGGTGGCGGCTTCGGCGACGCGCGCGGCACGCTCGGCCGGACCGGCGGCGGGACCACCGATGCTTTCGCCCTCGGGCGTCAGGATCGCGTCGGGGCCGATCTCCGGACCGGAAGCCAGCAGAACCGCCCGGTGAAGGGTGTTCTCGAGTTCCCGCACGTTGCCGCGCCAGGGATTGGCACGGACGAGCCCCTGCGCCTCGCGGCTCAGGGGTCGCACGGGCACGCCGTTCACCTCGGCGTATTTCCGGGCGAAGTGGCCGGCGAGTTCGAGAATATCGGCGGGGCGCTCACGCAGAGGCGGCAACTTCAGGTGAACGACGTTGAGGCGGTAGTATAGATCCTCGCGGAACGTGCCCTTTCGAACCTCGTCGAGGAGATTGCGGTTCGAGGTCGCGAGCACCCGGATATCGACCTTGACCGGCGCCGAGCCGCCGACCCGGTCGATCACCCGCTCCTGGAGGGCACGCAGCAGCTTCGATTGCAGCCGCACGTCCATTTCCGAGATCTCGTCGAGAAGGAGAGTGCCGCCGCTGGCCTCCTCGAAGCGGCCGATACGGCGGGCGACCGCGCCGGTGAAGGCACCCTTCTCGTGGCCGAACAGCTCGGATTCGAGGAGCGCCTCGGGGATCGCCGCGCAATTGACGCAGACGAAGGGCTTGGCCGTGCGGTTCGACTTGCCGTGGACGTGGCGGGCCAGCACCTCCTTGCCGGTGCCGCTCTCGCCGGTGATGAGCACGGACGCCTCCGAGCGGGCGACCTGTTCGGCGAGCTTCACCACCCGCTCCATGGAAGCATCCCGCCAGACGAAGGCGCGCCCGTCTTCGGAGACCGCCTGCAGCACCGCGGCGATGAGCTCGGGGTCGGGGGGCAGGGGAATGTATTCGCGTGCGCCCGCCTGGATGGCCGCCACCGCCGCCTTGGCGTCGGTGGCGATGCCGCAGGCGATCACGGGCGTGCGGATGCGTTCGTCGGTGAGCGCGGTGACGAGTTCGCGGATCGGCAGACCGACATCGATCATGATGAGGTCGGCGCCCTTGGCCCGCAGCACAGCCAGTCCCTGCGGCAAGCTCTCGGCGTTGGTGACCGCCGCTCCCCGGTTCATGGCGATCTTGGAGGCGGTGACGAGTTCGCCGTTGAGGCGTCCGATGATGAGAAGCCGCATGGCTCAAGGTCTCCGTGTCGGGGCCTCGCGCGGGCGCGCGGTGGGCCGGGAATGGTCAGTGATCGTTCTTGATGATCTCGGTCATGGTCACGCCGAGGCGCTCCTCCACGAGGACGACCTCGCCACGGGCGACGAGGCGGTTGTTGACGAAGATGTCGATGGCCTCGCCGACCTTGCGGTCGAGTTCGAGCACGGCACCGGGCTGGAGCCGCAGCAGATCACCGATGGGCATGCGCGAGGAGCCGAGCACCGCCGAGACCACCACGGGTACGTCGAAGACCTGTTCGAGGTCGGCTGCACTCTTGGGTGTGGTCGGCGCTTCGCGGATGGATTCGGTGCCGAGTCCATCGAAGGACGCATCCATTCCATTGAGCTGCGGCAGGGTGAAATCGTCCGACATGGTCTGGCTTTCAAAGGATCAGGCGGTGAGGCCGAGGGCATCGAGCACGGCGGCTTCGATGCGGGCGCGGTCGCGCACCACACCGCCGTCGGCCCATTCCATCCGGGCATCCCCCGGAGCGAGGTCGGGTTCCCCGAGAACCACGAGGCGGCCCTCGAAGCCACGCTCGCGCGCCAGACGCTTCACCAGGGCTTCGGCTTCGTCGACGAGGCTCTCGTGGACGCGGACCACGAGGTGAGGCACGCCGCGCAGATGCTGCAGGGCGGAACGGGCCGCATCGCCGATGGCGGCCAGGGGTTGTGTATCGAGGGCCTCGCCGGCGATGCGCCGGGCCAGCGCCACGGCGAAATTCATGGCCTGCGCCTCGCGCTCGGCGTCGCGTGCGTCCGCCTGGCCGAGCAATCCGGCTGCGGCGAGCCCGAGGCGCGTAAGGGCATCGGCCATGCGACCCTGCGCCTGCATCTCGGCCTGGGCGCGGCCCTCCTGCACGCCACGGGCGTAGGCGTCGGCCACCGCCTCGGCCAGGGCCGCATCGTCCTTGGGCGAGGCGACGCTGGCGGGGCGGGGCCGGAAGTCGGTGTCGAACAAGAAGGGACGGGCGTTCAATAGACCAGTTCCTCTTCACCACTCGACTTGGCGATCATGATCTCGCCCTTCTCGGCCAGGTCCTTGGCGAGTTCGGTCATCTTGGCCTGGGCCTCGTCGACCTCCTTGAGACGGATCGGCCCGAGCGATCCCATCTCGTCGGTGATGTTCTTGGCCGCCCGGGTGGACATGTTCGACAGGAAGAAGCCGCGCACGCGCTCCTCCGCCCCCTTCAGGGCCCGGCACAGGGTATCGTTGTCGATCTTGCGCAGGAGGGTCTGCACGCTGCCCGGATCGAGCTTCAGCAGATCCTCGAAGGTGAACATCAGCTGGCGAATCTTCTTCGCCGACCCACGGTTGGCCTGATCGAGGGCGGCGAGGAAGCGGCCTTCCGTCTGGCGGTCGAAGGCGTTGAACACATCGGCCATGAGCTCGTGGGCGTCGCGCCGCGTCGTCTGGGCGATGGTCGAGACGAACTCGACGCGCAGGGTCTCCTCGATGTGGCGCAAGGCCTCCTTCTGCACCGTCTCCATGCGCAGCATCCGGTTCAGGACGTCGATGGCGAAATCCTCGGGCAGGATGGTCAGCACCTTGGCGGCGTATTCCGAGCGGACCTTCGAGAGAACCACGGCCACCGTCTGCGGGTACTCGTTGCGCAGGAACGAGGCGAGGATCTCGGGATCGATCTGGGTCAGGCTCGCCCAGACCCGCTTGCCCGAGGCCCCTTTGATCTCGGCCATGATCGAGGAAACCTGATCCTGCGGAAAGATCTTGAGGAGAAGCGATTCGGTCCGCTCGAAGTTCGACGTGATGCCGCCGCCCGACGACAGGCGCGAAACGAAATCGACGATGAGTTTCTCCACGGTCTCGGCCTCGAGGGAGCCGAGCTGGACCATGGCATGCGAGACCTTCTTGACCTCGTCCTCGTCGAGCATCTGCCAAATCGGCGCACCTTCGGTATCGCCGAGCAGCAGGAGGAGGGCGGCGGCGCGCTGGGTGCCGGGCATGGCGGCGAAGGCCGCTCCGCCGGCATTGGCCAGTTCCGCCGCGATGTTCAAACCCGAGGACATGGCCTCAACTCCTTAGGGACGACGCGCGAAAGGCTAGGCGGATCTCAGTTGTCGTTGATCCAGTTGCGCAGGACCTCGACGGTCTCGCCGGGGCTGGCACGGACCATGTCGACCACTCGTTGCACGGTTTCGGCCTGAACCTGGCCGTTGATCTTGGCGAAATCGACGAGGCGGGCGGTCGGGTTGTCGCGTGGCGCCATCATCGCATCCAGCGCAGGGTCGCCGGTGCTCGCGGACGGGCCGGCCACCAGTGCGATGGCGACGGGCTCGGCGGTGAGCACCCTGCGCAGGAGCGGACGCACCACGGCGAGCAGCACGATGAGGGTCAGCATGGCCAGGACCGTCAGCTCGACGATGCGCATGACGTCCTCCTTGGAGGGAGACATCAGGGACTGGACGAGGCTCGGCTCGATGAACTCGGGCGGGGCCGGAGCCTCCGCGAAGCGCAGGTTGACCACCTCGACCTGATCGCCGCGCGCCTTGTCGAAGCCGATGGCCGTGCGCACCAGGGTCGTGATGCGTTCGACTTCGGCCGCCGGGCGCGGCTGGTAGGTGGGTTTGCCGTCGGCCCCCGGCACGTAGGCTCCGTCGACGAGGACCGCCACGGAGAGCCGCTTGACCCGGCCGCCCTCGACCACCTCGGTCTTGGTCACCCGCGAGATCTCGTAGTTGGTGGTCTCTTCGTTCTTGTTCGTGGAATCCTTCTGGGCCGGGGCGGCGCCCGGCTGATTGGCTCCGGGCAGTTCGTTGCCGACGCTGACGGCCCCCTCGGTCCCGCCCGTCAGGGAGGTCTCGCTGCGGGTCTGGGTCGAGCGCACCACGCGGCTCTCGGGATCGAAGCTCTCGGAGCGGCTCTCGATGCGGTTGACGTCGAGTTCGGCGCTGACCTGCACCCGGGCGCGGCCGGCACCGACGATGCCGGCGACGATCTCCTCGATCTGCGCGCGCAGGCGCCGTTCGAGGCCGACCTGCTTCTCCTCGAGCCCCAGCCCCTTGTCGGCCTCCGCGTCACGGGCGCCATCGGCGAGAAGTCGGCCGCGCTCGTCGACGATGGAGACCCGCTCGGGCTTGAGCCCCTCCACCGCCGAGGCGGTGAGGTGGCGGATGGCGCGGACCTGGGACGGATCCAGGTCGCCCATGAGCTTGAGCACGATGGCGGCGCTCGGCGTCTCGCGGTCACGGTCGAACAGGCGCCGCTCGGGGATCACGAGGTGGACGCGCGCGGCCTGGACCCGGCCGATGGCGCGGATGGAGCGGGACAGTTCCCCCTCGAGGGCCCGCAGGTGGTTCACGTTCTGGACGAAGTTGGTGGACGAGAACGCATCGCCCTTGTCGAAAATCTCGTACCCCACACCCGCCTGGCCCGGCAGCCCCTTGCCGGCAAGATCCATGCGCAGGCGGGGAAGATCGGCGCGGGGAGCCATGATGGTCTGACCGGCATCGCCCTTGGTCTCGTACTTGATGCCCCGCGCATCGAGGTCGCGGATCACCGCGGAGGAGTCGGACATGGACAGGTCGGCGAACAGCACGCCCATGTCGGGCTTCGAGACGCGAAGGATCACGAAGGCGAAGAAACCGATCAGCGTCATGGTGACGGCGGCCATGGCGGCCAACCGCGCCGGCCCCAACTTCATCACCAGTTCGAGAACCGATTTCACCGCGCGACGCACCCACCCGAACAAGCGTGGCGGACACCCCGCCCCCGCCCGGCAAAATTTGCCCAGGCCGTGGTTAGCGAGCGGTTAACGATGCGGAGACCATCGCGGGAATCCGAACGAGCGCCCCCCGAAAACACGAAAAAACCGCGTCCCCTGGGGGGCGCGGTCTTTCGAGAGGATCGGCGGGCGCTTTCCCCGTCGGACGAGGCGGTCCCGGTCAGATCCGTTTCGTCAGTGCCGGTAATGCTGGATGCGCGTGGTGCGCAGGCCGGCAAGGCCGTGCTGGTCGATGGAGAACTGCCAGCTGAGGAACTCCTCGGTGGTGAGGGTATAGCGCTGGCAGGCCTCCTCCAGGCTGAGCAGGCCACCCCTCACGGCGGCGACCACCTCGGCCTTGCGACGGATCACCCAACGGCGGGTAGTCGTCGGGGGAAGATCGGCAATGGTTAATGGACTACCATCAGGCCCGATCACATACTTCACTCTCGGGCGGCTTGGTTCGGTCATGATACGCTCTACAACTCGACTGACCTGTCGAGATTGGAAGCTACTTGCCTCCACTTAAAATATGTTGAAGCGGAACGATTGCATCTGATTCGTCTCGACGCTCATGTGGACAACCCTGTTCCGATGCTCCGCACGCTGCCGATCGGAACCCGTGCAGAGTCGATCAGGAGGACCGGTGCGGTGCCGCTGAGATCGATCCCGTCGACCTTGCCGGTGATCTGCGTATCGACGTTCACCTGGGTCCCCGTCGCGTCGCGGGCATCGACCTTGATGGAATAGGTTCCCGACGGTGCGCTCATCCCCGTGGATGCCCGCCCGTCCCATACATAGCTCTGCGCCCCGGCCGGCATGGCCTTGCTCTGCGTCGCCACCACGTTGCCCTGGGCATCCGTGATGGTGATGGTCGCCTGGGTGGCGGCGCGCGAGGGCGTCAGGGTCCAGGTGGCCGAGCCGCCGGCCAGATCGGCGGTCTTGCCGTCGGCGGTCACGGTCTGGCCGATGAAGCCCGTGGCGGAAGCCGAACTCGACGCCTTGGCGTTGGTGAGGATCGAGTCGAGGCGATCGTTGGACTTCAATTGCTGCTCGACGCCCGCGTACTGCACCAGCTGCTGGGTGAACTGGTTGGTGTCCATCGGGTCGAGGGGATTCTGATTCTTGAGCTGCGTCGTCAGCAGCGTCAGGAATTGCGTGAAGTTGCCCGCGATTTCCTGGGCGGACGTCCTGGTGGTCGAACTCGCCGACGCGGCGGTGTTCGCCAAGCTGCTGATGCCGGATGACATATCGGATGCCCCTTCAGATTCGGATGTCGAGGCCGGTCAGGCCCCTCAGGGTGCGTACGGGGATGGCTTCGAGGGCGGCGAGGCCCTCGGGCTGGTGGGAAAGGCCGGGTCCACCGGAGCGGCCATCGGGGCGGCGCCCATCGGAGCCCTGGTTCTCCGTGCCCTGGCCGCCGGACTGCGTGTCGCTGCGCAGGGACAGGCTGATGTTGGCCTCAGGGGCGTCGAGGCCGGCCTGCGAAAGGGCCTGCTGCAGGCTGCCGGCATCGCGCTGGAGCAGGGCGAGGGTCTCGATGCGGTCGACGACGAGATGTGCCATCACCGTCCCGCGCTCCTTGTCGATGTCGAGGCTGACGTCGATGCGTCCGAGTTCACCGGGATCGAGCCGGATCTCGAAATGGTTCGAACCCTGAAGTGAGCGTAGGCCGATGGTCATCGGCACGGCTCCCAACGGTACGGCGGGCGCGGCGGCTTGCGGCGCGGGGGCGGCCGTGACCGACGCACCGGACGCCGCCGTTGCGGCGGGCGCGGCCGAGAAGCCCGGCACGAGCGCATCGAAATTCTCCCGGACGGCGGACAACCCTTCGGGCATGGCGAACGCCGCGACGGGCTCGGCGCTGCCGAACGCCTCGTGCACGGCCACCGCCGCATCGGACTTGCCGCCGAGTGCCGGATCGAACTTTCCGGCCGCCGATATGTCCGGCCGGGCTAGGGTATTCTGCCCAGCGGCGGCGGGCGCCCCGCCCCTGGACGACGGGACGCCCCCGGATGGAAGCTGGAGCTGCCCCGTCGAGGACGAGACTTGCCCAGTCACGGCTGAGGCCTGACCCGCCGCATCCTGCCCCCCCGACACCGCGTCCCCAGCGACGGATGTCTGTCCCCCTTGGCCGGGTCCTGCTTGGAGCATGGGCTGGGGCGGAGGGGGCGCGGGCAGAACGCCGAAGCCCATGAGGGAGATGGCCGGCTCGTCGGCCGACAGCCCGGCGGGGTCCGTGTCCTCCTCCGTCCCGTCGCCGGTACCCACTTCCGAGGAACCGATGATCGCCGCGACATTCGAACTGGCGAGGACCGCCCCGGCCATGCCCGCCTCGGGGGAGCCCGCAGCGCCGGCCGGAACGGAGGCGACGAGGCCTACCCGGTCTTGCGACAGGGCGTTCGTCCCAGCCCCAGCCTCGCCGGATGGGCCGGCATTCGCCTTTGTCGAGACCTTCGCCGAAGGAGCCGGGGCGTCACGCACGGCTCGAACGGGCGCCGGTGAGCTTTCAGCCCCGGATGAATCGATCCTCGATGACCCGGCCTTGGTCCGTTCCGTGGTCCGGGTCTGCCCCGTGTCGATGTCCGGCGTCCGGGCTCGCTCGGATCGGCTGGCGATGTTCGCGCGGGCAAGCTCGGCCCGGGCGGTCTGCGTACGGGCGTCCGGTGTATGGACGTCCTGGGACCGGGTGGCCACGGTCGCACGGGACGGTTCGGGATCACGAACGACGAAAGCGGCCCGTGCCGGGGCTTGCGCCGAAACACGGGGGGCGGTCGGCGTCGCACGGCGCAGGAGAAAATCCGTTTCGAGGAACGTCTGCGCCATGGGTCCAAGGTCTCCTTGTCGGATCCTGGAGCAAGGGACGCGCCAGCCTCCCGAACCAGTCAATATCTTGTAAAGACGAGATTTTTTCGTCTCGGCCCGAAGGCGATGCGGCGAAATCTGCGCGTCGCCCGGCAAAACTTGCCGGGTCTGCAGAGGGATGCCCGACTCCGAATGAGCCGTTTCGTTCCTAGAGACGCGCTCTCTTCGAAGGCGCGAACCGAGTCCGTTCCGGTGGCGATCGGCCCTGCCGGCCCTGTCCCTGGAACTCGGGCGCAAGGAACGCTATAGACTCGCGACCGGGACCGGACCGGCCCCGTCGGTGAAACCTGGCGCGATGAATTCCCTCGATCTTCCCAAGGCCCCGCACGAGACGCGTGTCGTCGTCGCCATGTCCGGCGGCGTCGATTCCTCCGTCGTGGCCGGCCTCCTGAAGCGCCAGGGCTACGACGTCGTCGGCATCACGCTCCAGCTCTACGATCATGGCGCCGCGACCCACCGCAAGGGCGCCTGCTGCGCCGGTCAGGACATTCACGATGCCCGCCGGGTCGCCGAAGTCCTCGAGATCCCGCATTACGTCCTCGATTACGAGGATCGGTTCCGGGAATCGGTGATCGACAGGTTTGCCGAGAGCTACCTCGCGGGCGAGACGCCGATCCCATGCGTCGAGTGCAACCGGTCCATCAAGTTCCGCGATCTCCTCGCCACGGCGCGCGACCTCGATGCGGACGCCCTGGCGACGGGCCATTACGTCGCGAGCCGGCCCATGCCGCAGGGCGGACGCGGCCTGTACCGCGCCCTCGATCCCGCCCGCGACCAGAGTTATTTCCTCTACGCCACCACGGGCGAGCAGCTCGATTTCCTGCGCTTTCCCTTGGGTGAATTGCCGAAGGACGAGACCCGGCGCCTTGCCCACGAACTCGGCCTGTCGGTGGCCCAGAAGGCCGACAGCCAGGACATCTGCTTCGTGCCGCAGGGACGCTACGCCGACGTCATCGCCCGCCTGCGGCCCGACGCGGCCCGGGCCGGCGACATCGTCGATCTCGCCGGCCGGATTCTCGGTCGCCACGAGGGCATCGTCCACTACACCGTCGGCCAGCGCCGGGGACTGCGCCTCGCCGTCGGCGAACCGCTCTACGTGGTGCGTCTGGAGCCCGACACCGCCCGTGTCGTCGTCGGCCCGCGCGAGGCCCTGGCCACCAGTCGCATTCGTCTCACCGACGTGAATTGGCTGTCCGAAAGCGTGCCGGTCGATCTGTCCGTGGCCGTGCGGGTCCGGTCGACCCGGGAGCCGCGCCCGGCCCATCTCACCCTCGACACCGCCGCCGGCACCGCCGAGGTCGTTCTGGCGACGCCCGAGGACGGCGTCTCGCCGGGCCAAGCCTGCGTGATCTACGCGGATGACGGCCCGCGTGCGCGGGTGCTCGGCGGTGGCACCATCCGGCGCATCGACGCGTTGCAGGCTGGAGCCGCGCAGGCGGCCTGACCCACTCTTCCACTTCCCACAGGACTTCGAGATCGACATGCTGAGCGAGCCGCGGGAGGCCGGTCCGAGCACCGCCCTGATGCGCAAGGCCTATGCCCGCTGGGCGCCGGTCTACGACGTCGTCTACGACAAGCTGACCGAACCCGCCGCCCGCGACGCCGTGGAAGCGGCCGTGGCCTGCGGCCCGCGCATCCTCGAAGCCGGCGTCGGCACCGGCCTCTCCCTGGGTTACTACCCGCGCACCAGCTTCGTCTGCGGAGTCGATCTGTCCGAGGACATGCTGAAGCGCGCCCGCGCCAAGGTGCGCCGGCGCGGCCTCACCCACGTGCGCGGTCTCCAGGTGATGGATGTCTGCCGCCTCGGCTACGCCGATGCCAGCTTCGACGCCGTGGTGGCCCAGTTCCTCATCACCCTGGTGCCGGATCCGGAAGGCGCACTGTCGGAGTTCCTGCGGGTGGTACGGCCGGGCGGCGAGATCGTGCTCGCCAACCATTTCGGTCAGACGGACGGGCCGATGGCCAAGGTCGAGGAGATCGTCGCCCCGCTCTGCACCAAGATCGGGTGGTCGTCCGACTTCAAATCCACACGGATCGAGGCCTGGGCCCGCACCAACGGCGTCGAGTTCATCGGCGTCGCCCCGACCTTCCCGGGTGGCTTCTTCAAGATCCTGCGGATGCGCAAACGCGCCTGACACCGAAACCCCGCGAACCTCTGAATCCGGCCCGGCGCGTCCCGCACGCTCCGGGCTTCTTCATGATTGCGGCTTGGAATTTCATCCTCCTCCGAAGGTCCTTCGCGCGGTCGCACCGGACCAAAGCGTGGCTGTGGCGAGGTCGCAACACCCCAAAACCATCCAGACTTTGCCTTGGGAGGCGCCAGCCCCCGCCGCGATCCCGCCATAAACCGGGACCACCTCATGCCGTGCGGTAAACGGTAGTCCCCCCAACGATTTACCGCAGAGTTCCGAGTCATTCGACGAGTGAACCACGTGGGTTCGCACGCCACCCGCGTGGGGTCGTGCGGCACACCGGACGACCGGACCTCATGTCCAAGCGTAGCAGGCCGGGGCGGCGAGATTGACCATGGACGCGCGCACCACCGACAAGTCCAAGCTTCCGAGCCGTCACGTGACGGAGGGACCCGAGCGCGCGCCCCACCGCTCGTACCTCTATGCCATGGGCCTCACCAAGGAGCAGATCCATCAGCCGCTCGTCGGCGTGGCTTCGTGCTGGAACGAGGCGGCGCCCTGCAACATCTCGCTGATGCGTCAGGCCCAGGCCGTGAAGAAGGGGGTTTCGGCCGCCAACGGCACCCCGCGCGAGTTCTGTACCATCACGGTCACCGACGGTATCGCCATGGGGCATGCCGGCATGCGCGCCTCCCTCCCGTCCCGCGAAGTCATCGCCGATTCCGTCGAACTCACCATGCGCGGCCACGCCTACGACGCCCTCGTGGGGCTGGCCGGCTGCGACAAGTCCCTGCCCGGCATGATGATGGCCATGGTGCGCCTTAACGTGCCGTCGATCTTCATCTACGGCGGCTCGATCCTGCCCGGCTCGTTCCGGGGGCGTCCCGTGACGGTGCAGGACCTGTTCGAGGCGGTCGGCAAGGTCGCGGTCGGCGACATGTCCCTCGAGGATCTCGATGAGCTGGAGCAGGTCGCCTGTCCGTCGGCCGGTGCCTGCGGCGCGCAGTTCACCGCCAACACCATGGCCACCGTCTCCGAGGCCATCGGCCTGGCGCTGCCCTACTCGGCCGGCGCACCGGCACCCTACGAGATCCGCGACAGATTCTGCATGACGGCGGGCGAGAAGGTGATGGAGCTCATCGCCAAGAACATCCGTCCGCGCGACATCGTCACCCGCAAGAGCCTCGAGAACGCGGCGGCGGCGGTGGCCGCTTCGGGCGGCTCCACCAACGCGGCCCTGCACCTGCCGGCCATCGCGCACGAATGCGGCATCAAGTTCGACCTGTTCGACGTCGCCGAGATCTTCAAGCGCACGCCCTACATCGCCGACCTGAAGCCGGGCGGGCGCTACGTCGCCAAGGACATGTTCGAGGTCGGCGGCATCCCGCTCCTCATGAAGACGCTCCTCGACCACGGCTTCATGCACGGCGACTGCATGACGGTGACCGGCCGCACCATGGCGGAGAACATGGAGCGGGTGCACTGGAACCCGGACCAGGACGTGGTGCGGGCCGCCAACACGCCCCTCACACCCACGGGCGGCGTCGTCGGCCTGCGCGGTAACCTCGCCCCCGAGGGCGCCATCGTGAAGGTCGCGGGCATGCCGGCATCCGCCCAGGTCTTCACCGGCCCGGCCCGGGTGTTCGATGGCGAGGAGGCCTGCTTCGAAGCGGTCCAGAAGCGCACCTACAAGGAAGGCGAGGTTCTGGTCATCCGCTACGAGGGCCCGAAGGGCGGCCCCGGCATGCGCGAGATGCTCTCGACCACCGCGGCTCTGTACGGCCAAGGCATGGGCGACAAGGTCGCCCTCATCACCGATGGCCGGTTCTCGGGCGCGACGCGCGGGTTCTGCGTCGGCCATGTCGGGCCGGAAGCCGCCATCGGCGGCCCCATCGGCCTGATCCGGGACGGCGACGTCATCACCCTGGATGCGATCAACGGCACCCTCGACGTCGCCGTGAGCGACGAGGAGTTCGCCACGCGCCGGGCCGCTTGGACGCCGCGGACCAACTCGGCGACGTCCGGCTACCTGTGGAAGTACATGCAGACCGTCGGTCCTGCCGTGGACGGCGCGGTGACCCATCCGGGCGGCGCCGAGGAGACGCACACCTATGCCGACATCTAGGACCGCCCTCGGCCGCCCCGTGCGGCCGGACCGGGCCGCCCCGGATCGGCCGACGCGCGGACGGCTGCGCGTCGCCATGGCGGCCGGGCTCCTGTTCCTGTGCGGAATGCCCGTGGAGGCGCTCGACGCCACTGCACGCACACCTGTGCCCCCGGCGGGCTATCGCACCGCCCGCGAGGCCCTGCGCTCGGGCGTGCGCGACTACAACGCCGGCGACAAGGAAGGCGCCGCGCGTGCCCTCGAATACGCCGCCGGCCAGGGCCACGCCCTCGCCCTGTGGAAGCTCGGCCGCATGTACGCCGAGGGCGACGGCGTGCCCCACGACGACCTCAAGGCGTTCGAGTTCTTCTCGCGCATCGCCGACGACACCACCGACGACGGGCCCGACGCTCAGAATTCGGGCGTGATGGCCAGCGCCTTCACGGCTTTGGGCGCCTACTTCCTCGACGGGATCAAGGGCACATACGTGCGCCCCAACCCCGAGCGCGCCTACGACATGTTCAACTACGCGGCGTCGTATTTCGGCGACCCGAACGCCCAGTACAACCTCGCCCGGCTCTACCTCGACGGCACCGGCGTCGAGGCCGATCCGCGCCAGGCCGCGCGGTGGTTCAACCTCGCGGCCGAGAAGGGCCACGCCCCGGCTCAGGCGCTCCTCGGCGAACTCCTCATCAACGGCCAGGGCGTGCCGAAGCAGCGCGCCCGCGGTCTGATGTGGCTCTCCCTGGCGCGCGAGGCCGCGCAGGGCCGTAAGGACGACTGGATCGTCACCCTGTACGACAAGGCCTGGACGGCCGCGAGCGAGGACGACCGCCTGACCGCCCAGGCACAGGCCCTCCAGGCGCAGGCCCAGGTCACCGGATCGGCCCGGCGCCGACGCTGAGGTACAAGCCGCAGCGTCGGGCCGTCCGGCCTACGGGTTCGTGCGCGCCGCGAGCGCCGTGATGAAGGACGGACGCTCCAGGGTCGTGGCGACGTAGCGGGCGAGCTTGGGCCAACGCACGGCATCGACCTTCTCGTCGGCCAGGTGCAGGTTGTGGAAGCCGGTCACCACCGAGATATCCGCGATGCTGAAAGCGTCGCCCACAAGGTACGGCCCGTCGATCTGCGCTTCGAGGTAATCGTAAATCTTCGGCAGATCCTCGTTCAGCGCCTTCGTGACAGCGGCTTCGTCGCCCGGCTGGCCCAGCAATTTGGGCTTCACGACCCGGTTGGCGAAGGGGGCGATGATCACCGGAAACATTTCCGTATCGCCGAACTTGTCGAACCAGACCGCCCGGCCGCGTGCCTTGGCTTCCGTCGGCAACAGCGGCGGAGTCGGATGTTTCGCCTCGATGTAGAACAGGATTGCGGACGAATCCGCGAGGAGGAAACCGTCGTCGTCCATGGCCGGGATCTTGCCGAGCGGGCTGGCGGACTGAAAGTCGGCGTCGGGATCGTGGAAGAACAAGGGAATGTGCTCGGCGCTCTGACCCTTCTCGGCAAGCGCCACGAGGACCTTGCGGACGTAAGGGGAGTAGCCGGTACCGTAGAGTTTCACGTGGGAAGGCTCCTGTTCCAGAGGGACGCGGCGTGGCAACCCGCCACCGGCCCCTTGGTTCAGGAAAAACCGACCCGAGCGGGATGCAGGTCAGGCGAGTTCCACCGTCACCGGCACGTGGTCGGACGGTTTTTCCAGCCCGCGCAGATGCTTTTGTACCGAGGCCGAGACCAGGCGATCGGCGGCCCGGGGCGAGAGCAGGAGGTGATCGATGCGAATGCCGGCATTCCGGTTCCAGGCACCGGCCTGATAATCCCAGAACGTGTAGAGGCCGGGCTTCGGATCGCAGGCCCGTAAAGCCTCGGTGTAGCCCTCGGCCAGGAGCGTGCGGAAAGCCGCACGGGTCTGGGGCAGGAAGAGCGCGTCATTCACCCAGGCCGCCGGATCGGACGCGTCCTCGGGCTCTGGGATGACGTTGTAGTCGCCTGCGAGCACCACGGCTTCCTCGCTGGTTAGGAGATCGCGGGCGTGGTGCCGCAGGCGCTCCAGGAACGCGAGCTTGTAGGGGTATTTCGGGCTGTCGACGGGATTGCCGTTGGGCAGGTAGAGCGAGGCGACCCGCACGGGTGCCGTATCGTCCCCCGTGATCAGGCCTTCGATGTACCGGGCCTGCTCGTCGGTCTCGTCGCCGGGCAAGCCGCGCCGGACCTCGCTCAGCACGAGGGGGGCCCGCACCAGCAGGGCGACGCCGTTATAGGCCTTCTGCCCCAGGGTCTCGACGGCATACCCCGCCCCTTCGATCTCGGCGCGCGGGAATGCCTCGTCCTGGCATTTCAGTTCCTGGAGGCAGACCACATCGGGCTTGGCCTCGTCGAGAAACGCCACGAGGTGGCCGACCCGCTGCTTGATGGAATTGACGTTCCACGTGACGATCCGCATGGGGCTTGATGTCCTGAACCTCGGCGTCGCCCGTCATCGGGGCTTCGCGCAGCGGTGGCAAGCCGTCGGGGCGATCGCGAAGTCGAAGATGGACCGGGAAAAAGGATATGCCCGACACGTGGTTCGCGCCGCTCCAGGCCTATTGCGAGCGAACCGACGCGACATTCTGGGCCGAGCCCATCAACGCGGTCTCGAACGCGGCCTTCCTGGCGGCCGCGTTCGCGGTGATGCGGCACGAGGGGAGGGGCAGGCGACCCGACGCTCCCGTGCGAATGCTGGCCGGACTCGTCGCCCTGGTCGGCCTCGGCTCGTTCCTGTTCCATACCCTGGCGGTACGCTGGTCGCTCCTGGCCGATGTCATTCCCATCGCGCTGTTCATCCACGCCTACTTCTTCCTGGCCTTGCGGCGCTTCTTCGATCTCGGGTCGGGGCCGGCCCTGGGTCTGACGTTGCTGTTCGCCGGGGTCGGCTTCGGTCTGGAACCGGCGTTGACGGCCTTGAGCGGCAGCGATGTCGATGCCGTCAGCAACGGCTCCATCGGTTACGTCCCGGCGATCCTGGCGCTCTTCGGTGTCGGCGCCGGTCTCGCCCGCTCGAACGGAATCCCTCAAGAACCGGCGCGGCACGGGGCCGGGCGGGCGCTCCTCGGCATCGCCGCCCTGTTTGGCGTCTCCATGGCTTTCCGGACCCTCGACCGGAGCCTGTGCGCGAGCGTACCTCTGGGCACGCATTTCCTGTGGCATGTCCTCAATGCCGGCGTCCTCTACGGGCTCCTCGTGACAGTCCTTCGCCACGGCGCACGGAAGGCGTGAGCACGCCATCGGCGGGTTTGTTGCACCCCCTGGAAATTCGTTGCAGAAGAGCCCGCCGCTCCCGACCGGGGCGAACGGAATGCCCCGTGGACGGTCGCCCTGTACCGGGCAAGCCCTGGACGGGCCACTGGAAGATGACGGATCGCGCGCCATGAAACAGCCCCTCCGCCTCGGCGTCGCCGGCCTCGGCACCGTCGGTGCCGCCGTGGTCCGCATGGTCGCCCGCCGGGCCGACGCGCTCGCTTCCGCCAGCGGCCGCGAGGTCCGGGTCGCCGCCGTATCGTCGCGTGATCGAGGCCGAGACCGCGGTCTCGACTTGACGGGCGTCACCTGGTTCGACGACCCCGTGGCACTTGCCGCGAGCCCGGACATCGATTGCGTGGTCGAGCTCATCGGTGGCGCCGAGGGTCCGGCGAAAGCCACGGTGGAAGCGGCACTCGCGGCCGGCAAGCACGTGGTCACGGCCAACAAGGCGTTGCTGGCGCGGCACGGCGCCGCCCTGGCCCGGGCGGCGGAAGCGAAGGGCGTCAGCCTCGCCTACGAGGCGTCCGTCGCCGGCGGCATCCCGGTGATCAAGGCCCTGCGCGAGGGGCTCACGGGCAACGCCGTGTCGCGCGTCTACGGGATCATGAACGGCACCTGCAACTACATCCTCACGCGGATGGAGCGCGAGGGCCTGACCTTCGAGGCCTGCCTCAAGGATGCGCAGGCCCTCGGCTACGCCGAGGCCGACCCGACCTTCGACGTCGAGGGCTTCGACACCGCCCACAAGCTCGCCATCCTCACGAGCCTCGCCTTCGGCGTGGAGATCGACGCCGAGGGCGTGTCGGTGGAGGGCATCTCGGCGATCCAGCCCCTCGACCTCACCATGGCGGAGGAGCTGGGCTACCGCATCAAGCTGCTCGGGGTCGCTCAGGTCGCCGAGGGCGGGATCGAGCAGCGCGTACACCCGACCATGGTGCCGAAATCCTCGGCCATCGCCCAGGTGATGGGCGTCACCAACGCGGTGACGATCGACGCCGACGCGGTCGGTGAACTCACCCTCATCGGCCCCGGTGCCGGCGGCGAGGCCACGGCCTCGGCGGTCGTCTCCGACATCACCGACATCGCGGCGAACGTGAACCGCCCGACCTTCGGCCGACCCAACGCGGATCTCGGCCCCTCCCAGCGCGTCGCCATGCAGCGGCACGAGGGCGGCTACTACATCCGCCTCACGGTCCACGACCGGCCCGGCGTCGCCGCGGGTGTCGCCACCCGCATGGCCGAGCGCGACATCTCCATCGAGAGCATCCTGCAGCGCCGTTCGGAGAGCGCGGCCTCCAAGGACCCGCACGGCCGCTCGGGCCAGCCCGTACCCCTCGTGCTGATCACCTACGCGGCCACCGAAGGAACCATCCGCGCGGCCCTCGACGCCATCGCGTCCGATGGTCTGCTGGCGGAGGCGCCCCAACTCATCCGGATCGAGCGGGAATAGGCGCCCGGCGCAAGATTTCGCTGGAACACCGGAAGAAAACGCCCGGAACAGTAGTGTTTCTCGAACTTTAGTTCATAGAGAGCGCACGAACGGCGAAAGGCGCGGACAGGTCCATGGCGTACGGCAAGACACCCCCCGGCGGTACGGTCGATCGTACCCTGGCCCTGGAACTGGCACGGGTCACGGAGCGCGCCGCCATCGCCGCCGCCCATCTGCGCGGCCAGGGCAAGGAGCGGGAGGCGGATCAGGCCGCCGTCGATGCCATGCGGGTCGAGTTGAATACGCTTCCCATCGACGGCACCGTGGTGATCGGCGAGGGCGAGCGCGACGAGGCGCCGATGCTCTACATCGGTGAACGCCTCGGCACCGGAGCGGGCCCGAAGGTCGATATCGCCGTCGATCCCCTCGAAGGCACCACCCTGTGCGCCAAGGACATGCCCGGCGCCATCGCGGTGATGGCGCTCGCCGAGGCCGGGTCCTTGCTGGCCGCCCCCGACGTCTACATGCAGAAGATCGCCATCGGCCCCGGCTATCCGGCGGGTCTCGTCGATCTCGATGCCAGCCCGGCCGACAACATCGCCGCCCTGGCGCGCCACAAGGGGATCGACCCCGCGCAGATCACCGCCATCATCCTCGACCGGCCACGGCATATGGCCCTGGTCGCCGCCGTGCGGGCGACGGGCGCCGGTATCCGCCTGATCTCGGACGGCGACATCGCCGCCATCATCCACACCACCAGCCCGGACGAGACCGGCGCCGACATCTACCTCGGCATCGGTGCCGCCCCCGAGGGTGTCATCGCCGCCGGGGTGCTGCGCTGCATCGGCGGCCATATGCAGGGCCGGCTCATCCTCGACAGTCACGAGAAGCGCGAGCGCGCGGCACGGATGGGCATCAGCGACCCGAACCGGAAGTACGAGCTCCACGACATGGCGCGCGGCGACGTCATCGTGGCGGCCACGGGGGTCACGGACGGAGCCCTCCTGAAAGGCGTGCGGTTCAAGCAAGGGCACGTCGAGACCGAGACGGTGGTCTATCGCTCGGCCACCGGCACCGTGCGCCGGATCATCGGCGAGCATCGCCGGACCCGACCCTTCGAAGGCTGACGATGGACGGCCGGGAACTCAGTCCCGGCAGCCGTTCCGTTGCTCTTCACGCACGATATCGGCAATCTTCGCGCGATCGCGGGCGGAAAGCGGGACATCGCGGATTTCGTCGTAGCGGCAATCGGCGTTGCCGAAAGCCTTGATGCCACGGGCCGTCTTGAAGCAGTAGCCGGCCTCGGCATAGACGGCATTGCGCTCGCCCCAGAACGCGTCGCACGGAAAGGCAGCCCAGGCCGGTGCGGCAGTCGGGACGAAAAGGCAGACAAGGATCAGACGACGCAGCATCGGAGAGCTCCCATGGATGCGCGATCCTGCCGCGTTTTCACGATGCCGCACATGTCCTCAGCCGTAAATTCCGAGCCGAGATCGCCCGGAGGCAGGCAAGCTTTCCCAGGCGGGGGCTCTCCGAGGCCCAAGAACTCCGCTCGATTGCTCCGGACCAGGCCGAGCCCGCTATCGAGCGGAGGCTGCCGTCAGTTGAAGAGCGAACCCACACCGCCCTGGACGCGCCCGAGGCCCTGCTTGGCGATGGGATTGCCGGGGTCGAGCTGCGCGGCGCGCTGGTAGCTCTCCATCGCCTCCTTGCGGCGGTTGGACTTCTCGTAGGCGACGCCGCGATAGGCCCAGGACGTCGCGTCCTTGTTGTTGACGTTGAGCGCCGCGTTGTAGTCCTCGATGGCCTTGTCGAACTGGTTGGTGGCAATCAGGCTCTGGCCGCGGGCGGCGTAGGGAGCGGCGACGAACGGGTTGCGGTCGATGGCGGCGTCGAAGTCACCGATGGCCTGGGTGTTCTGGTTCTGCTTCTGCCGCACGAGCCCACGCGCGTGATAGGCCTCGGCGGATTCCGGCGTCAGGCGGATCGCCTGGTTGAGGTCGTTGCCGGCGCCTTCGAGGTCGCCCTGGGCGCGCAGCACGTTGGCGCGGCCGATATAGGCCGGGCCGTAGTTCGGGTCCGCCGCGATGGCCTTGGAGAAATCTCCGAGCGCAGCGTCGTTGCGGCCGATCTGGCGGTTGGCGAGCGCGCGGTTGTTGTAGGCCGAGGCCGAGTTCGGATCGATCTGCACCGCCTTGGTGAAATCGCCGATGGCGTCGTTGAACTGGCCCGAGCGCGCATAGGCCGCGCCGCGCGTGACATAGGCGGCGGCATCGTTCGGGTTGCGCTGGATCACTTCGCTGAGCGAGGCGATGTTCACGTTGGTGGCGCCCGTGGTGTCGGTCTCGAGGACGGCGAACTGCTTCGGCGCACCGGCATTGCCATAGGTCTCGCACCCACCGAGCGCGACCGCCACGAGGGCGGCCCCGATCAGCCCCGCCTTCGATGCCCGCAGCGTCAGAACCGTCATGAACCCGCTCCCCCCGGGCGTCCGTGCCCTGCACGGTACCGCCCAACCAACTTGTGCCCGAACCTGAGGCCGCCCCGATCCGCGAGCCCGCGCCGGAACGGTCGCGCATCGCGGTGAACGCACACTTAAGAAAGCGCCGTTCCCGACCCTCAAGCCCGGCGATGTGGCGAACGTATGGCTCGTGACACCGATGGGCTCCGGGGAGCCCCGGCGCCGGTCAAACGCTTCGGCCGTGTGGTGCCGGAGCCGCAGGTCAAGGCCTCCGTCAGGCTTCCGCGGCCTCGATGGCGCCGCTGAGCTCGAGCCACTCCTCCTCGGCCGATTCGAGGGCGCTGGCGGCGTCGGAGCGCATCTTCGCGAGTTCGCCCGCCTTGGCGGCGTTGGCCTGGAACGCGGTACCATCGGCGAGCGCCGCGTCGATCTTGGCCATGGCCTCGGCGAGCTTCTTCATGCGCGCCTCAACCGCCTCGATCTTCTTGCGCAAGGGAGCGAGGGCCACCCGGCGTTCGGCATTGGAGCGCCGCTCCACCGCCTTGACCCCGCCGGCCGCCTCGGACGCCTCCTTCTCCGCCGGCCGCTCGGGACCGGCGAGGACGAAGCGGCGATAATCGTCCATGTCGCCGTCGAAGGCCTTCACGCTGCCATTGGCGACGAGCCAGAGCCGATCGGCACAGGCCTCGACCAGGAAGCGGTCGTGGGACACGAGGATCACGGCCCCTTCGTAATCGTTGATCGCCTCGACCAGGGCCTGCCGGCTCTCGATATCGAGGTGGTTCGTCGGCTCGTCGAGGATGAGCAGGTGTGGCCCCTTGAAGGCCGCGAGGCCCATGAGGAGCCGTGCCTTCTCGCCACCCGAGAGCTGGGAGACGGGCGTTTCGGATTTCGTGCCAGAGAAGCCGAGCCGCGCGGCGGCGGCGCGTGCCTTGGATTCCGGCACGTCCGGCATGAGGTCTCGGACATGGGCGTAGGCGCTCTCGGCGGGGCGCAACTCGTCGAGTTGGTGCTGGGCGAAGTAGGCGACCTCCATCTTGCCCGAGCGGCGCATCTCCCCGCTCAACGGCGGCAGACGTCCGCCGATGAGCTTGCAGAAGGTCGACTTGCCGTTGCCGTTGGCCCCGAGCAGGGCCACGCGGTCGTCGGGGGCGAGGGACAGGTTGAGCCCCGACAGCACGATGCGGTCGGGGTACCCGGCCTGGACCCGCTCCATGGCGACGATGGGCGGCGAGAGCGGCCGCTCCGGACTCGGCAGGCGGAAGGCCGGCACGTCGTCCTCGATCACCGAGGCGATGATTTCCATCTTGGCCAGCCGCTTGACGCGGGACTGCGCCTGGCGCGCCTTCGTCGCCTTCGCCTTGAACCGATCGACGAAGCTCTGGAGATGCGCCCTCTCGGCGTCCTGCTTCACCTTGGCCTTGGCCTGGAGCGTGCGCTTCTCGGCGACCTGCCGGGCGAACGAGGTGTAGCCGCCCCGGTAGATCGCGAGCTTGCCCCGGTCGAGGTGCAAGATGTGGTCGACGCACTCGTCCAGCAGGTCCCGGTCGTGGGAGATGATCACCGCCGTGCGCGGATAGCGTTCGAGGTAGTCGTACAGCCAGATGGTGCCTTCGATGTCGAGGTAGTTGGTCGGCTCGTCGAGCAGAAGCAGGTCGGGCTCGGAGAACAGCACCGCGGCGAGGGCCACGCGCATGCGCCAGCCACCCGAGAAGTCGGAGCACGGGCGGCCCTGCGCCTCGGCATCGAACCCAAGGCCGTGCAGGATCGCCGCCGCGCGGGCGGGTGCCGAATGCGCTTCGATGTCCACGAGCCGGGTCTCGATCTCGGCCCGGCGCAGGCCGTCGGCGTGTTCGGCGTCCGCCATCAGGCGCGCGCGCTCGGTGTCGGCCGCGAGCACGACGGCGTGCAGGGTCTCGGGGCCGGCCGGGGCCTCCTGGGCGACGGCGCCGATGCGCATGCCCTTGGGCATCGACACGGTTCCGCCCTCCGTCGGCAACTCGCCGAGGATCGCCCGGAACAGGGTGGTCTTGCCGGCCCCGTTGCGGCCGACGAGCCCGACCCGGGCCCGGTCCGGAATGACGAAGGTGGCGCCGTCGAGGATCAGGCGCTCGCCGATGCGATAGGTAAGGTCGTTGACGCGCAGCATGGACGGCGTTCTGGCGCCGTGCCCCGGCCGTGGCAAGCGTCGCACCGCGGTTTCGAACCCTCCCGGACGGTTTCCCCGCCGGCGCGCCGGATCGGATGCGTTCCGAGGCGGCGGGATCGGCGCGGGGCGGGCCTATCCACGCCGATCTGGGAGGCGGCGGCTTGACCGCTCCAGACCCGGCGGTCACCATCGCGGCGCGGTAAGGACCTGTCAGGTGCCGGGCTAGAATGCCGGATCGGCGGCGATCCCCTTGAGGTCAGGATCGGGCGCAGGGCGCCACCAGGAGTTTTTTCGATGAGTCGGCTGGCGACAATCCCGTTCTTCAAGGAACCGGGAATCGAGTTGTCGTCCTACGAGACGCGCTGTCATTGGCGCCGGTTCGACGAGAACGAGGTCCTGGTCGACTACGACGACGTCTCAACCGACGTGTACTTTCTCGCCTCCGGCGAGGTTCGCATCCTCAACCGGTCGCAATCCGGCAAGGAAGTGATCCTCGGCGAGATGCGCGGCGGCGCGTTCTTCGGCGAACTCGCAGCACTCGATGGCATCGGCCGTTCGGCCAACGTCACCGCGCTGACGCGGGGCGAGGTCTGCGTGGTGCCGGCGCCGATCTTCCGCCAGATGATCTTCGCCTCGGAGGCCATCGCCGACCGGCTGTTCCGCCTCCTCGCCAAACGCGTGCGCGAACTCAACACCCGCATCATGGAGCACGCGCTCCTCGATCTGCGTCATCGCCTCTACGCCGAGTTGCTCCGCCTCTCGGTGCCGCGTACGGGCGGGGACGGCGCGCGCGTCGTGACCCCACCGCCCTATCACCACGTGCTCGCCGCCCGCATCGGTTGCCGGCGCGAGCAGGTGACCCGCGAATTCACCGTCATGGCGGCCGACGGTCTCATAGACCGCACCCGCGGCGCCCTCGTGATCCGCCGGCCGGACCTGCTGGAGGCCCGCGTGGCCGAGGCTCTGCGGGAGGACAGCTGAACCTTGGGCGATACCGGTTCGGTGCCCCGCCTCGGTCTGGAGGGAGTCACGAAGCGTTTCGGCGACGGGCTGGCCGTAGCGGATGTGTCGCTGGTCCTGGCGGCGGGGGAATTCTTCTGCCTGCTTGGGCCATCGGGCTGCGGCAAGAGCACGTTGCTGCGTCTGATTGCGGGTTTCGAGACGCCGAGCACCGGGCTCATCCGGGTCGATGGTCGGGATCTGGCAGGCCTGCCGCCGCATCGGCGGCCGGTGAACATGATGTTCCAATCCTATGCTCTGTTCCCGCACAAGACCGTCGCGGGCAACATCGCCTACGGCCTCGATGGTCTGAGCCGGACGGACAGGAGCGCCCGGGTGAAGACCCTGCTGGCCCGCGTGCGCCTGGAGAACTTCGAAGACCGCAGGATCGAGACCCTGTCCGGCGGCCAGCGTCAGCGCGTGGCCTTGGCCCGCGCTCTGGCCCGCGAGCCGGGCGTCCTTCTCCTCGACGAGCCCCTTGGCGCCCTCGATCGGGGCCTTCGCGAGGAGACGCAAGGGGAGTTGCGCGCCCTTCAGCGCCGGCTCGGCACCACCTTCGTCATGGTCACGCATGATCCCGGCGAGGCGATGGCGCTGGCCGACCGCATCGGGGTGATGGATCGGGGCCGCCTCGTGCAAGTGGGCGACGCCACCACCCTGTACGAACGTCCCGCGACCCGCTTCGTCGCCGGCCTGCTCGGCGACGTGAACCTGATTCCCGGCCGAATCACCGGGCGCGACGGCGAGTGGATCGTGGTCGAGACCGGGTTCGGCCCGCTGCGCGCCTCTGCCTCCGAATCCGCCCCGGGGGAGGGGGAAGCGGCCACCCTCGCCCTTCGCCCGGAACGGATCGGCATGGATGCCTCGGAGGGACCCGCCGGCACGATCACGGAGGTGACCTACCTCGGCGAGCGCGTGCGCAGGCAGGTCCGCATGAACGATGGTACGCTCCTGCGGGTGAGTACGCCGGCGGCGAGCCATGCATTCGGCCTCCAGGCCCGGGACCTCCATGGCCCAGGCGACACGATCCGCCTCGACCTCGCCCCCGAGGCCTGCCGGATCCTACCGCCATGATCCAGTTGCCGGCATGATCAGACCCGCCCGCCTCCTGGCCCTGGTACCGGCCCTGTGGCTCGGAGCCTTCGTGCTCCTGCCGGCCCTGATCATCCTCAAGATCAGCCTCTCCTCCGCGGCCACGGCCCAGCCGCCCTACCTGCCCGTGCTCGATTGGAGTGCGGGCCTGGAGGGGTGGAGCAGCTTCCTCGAAGCCCTCGATTTCACCAATTTCGAAACCCTCCTGAGCGATACCCTCTACCGGGATGCCGCCCTGTCGTCCCTGGCGCTGGCAGGGCTCGCGACACTGATCCTGGCGCTGATCGGCACGCCCATCGCCCATGCCATGGCGCGCGCGCCGGAGCGGGCGCAACCCCTGCTGGTCGCCCTCGTCATCGTGCCGTTCTGGACGAGCTTCCTCATCCGCATCTACGCCTGGATCGCGATCCTCAAGCCGGAAGGCCTCCTGAGCGGCGCCCTCCTGCGCCTCGGACTGGTCGACCGCCCCCTGGAGATCCTCGGCACGCAAGGGGCGATCCTCATCGGGCTGACCTACGCCTATCTGCCGTTCATGGTGCTGCCGCTCTACGCCGTCATGGCGCGCCTCGACCCGCATCTGCGCGAGGCCGCGGCGGACCTCGGCGCCTCGCCGGCGCGGGTCTTCTGGAGCGTGACCTTGCCCTTGGCGCGGCCGGGCCTCATGGCCGGAGCGCTCCTGTGCTTCGTGCCGATGGTCGGCGAATTCATCATCCCGGATCTGCTCGGCGGCTCCGACACCCTGATGCTCGGTCGCGTTCTGTGGAGCGAGTTCTTCTCCAATCGCGACTGGCCGCTGGCGTCCGCGGTGGCGATCCTGATGCTCGCCCTCCTGGTCGTCCCCCTGGTTCTCCTGCGCGACTCCGGCGCGCGTCCAGGGGAGGCGGGGCGGTGAGCGCCTTCGGCCGCCTCTCCTTAAGCCTCGGCCTCGCCTTCCTGTACGGGCCGATCTTCGTTCTCGTGGCGTACTCGTTCAACGCCTCGACGCTGGTCACGGTCTGGGGTGGATTCTCGACCCGCTGGTACGGCGTGCTGTTCGCCGATGGGCCGTTGCTCGCCGCCGCAACCGTGTCCCTGCACGTCGGCGTCGCGGCGGCGGCGCTCGCCACCCTTTTCGGCACCTTCGCGGCGCTCGCCCTCGATCGCGGCGGACGTTTCCCCGGTCGGCCCGTCTTCGGCGGCCTTCTCTATGTCCCCATGGTCATGCCTGAGGTCGTCACCGGGCTCGCCCTGCTGCTGCTGTTCGTCGGAACCGGCTTCGAGCGCGGCCTCGTCACCCTCGTGGTGGCGCACGCCACCCTCGGCCTCGGCTTCGTCGCGGTGATCGTCGGTGCCCGGTTGAAAGGCATCGACCGCGCCCTGGAGGAAGCGGCCGCAGATCTCGGCGCCGGGCCGCTGCGTGTGTTCGCCACGGTCACCCTGCCGCTCATCGCTCCGGCAGTGGCGGCGGGCTTCCTGCTGGCCTTCACCCTGTCCCTCGACGATCTCGTGATTGCGAGCTTCGTCACCGGACCGGGCGCCACCACTCTGCCGATGCGCCTCTACAGCCAGGTCCGCCTCGGGGTGAACCCGGAAATCAACGCCGCCTCGACACTGCTGGTCGGTGGCGTCACCACCATCGTCCTCACCGCCTCATGGCTGTCGGCACGTCCCGCACGGTCTTCGGTGAAATCCGTCTGATCGCCGCGCGATGCGGGCGACCATCGGCTGGCGGTACACCGATGGGGCGACGGAGCAGAATCAGGGCGCGTAGGCACGGGCGGCCGGCGGTAGATCCGGCTTCCCGCCTGCCGCAGGGTGGCGCAGGGCACCGGTCGCCGTGAAGCCGGTGTCGCCATCCTCCGGGGCGGCCTTGCGGACCACGACGGCGTTCCACGGGCCGGTGATGGCATAGCTCGGCCCCGGTCGGGTGGTTCCATCGGGGGCCGCGCGCGGCAGGATCTGCGCCCGCGTCTCGATGCGACGCTCGGGGAGGACGACGGCGCCGCTCAAGGCTCCGGTCAGCGCCGATGTCCGCAGGGTGGCGTCGACGATTTCTCCGATGCCATCGACGACCCGCAGGCTCAGGCCGGCATGCTCGAAGGCGGTCCGGCCGTTGCGGCGAGCCAGCGCGCCGGCCGCGACGGCACCGTTGCGGTGGACGACATCGGCGAGATCGATCCCCGCCAGGGCTCCACCGTCGATGGCGACGCTCGCGCGTCCATCGATATGGCGCACGAGGGCGTCCGGCGTCGTTCCAGCGCCCTCGAAGGTGAACTGACCGCGTGCGCCTCCGAACACCCAGCGATCCTGGCCGAGATCGACCAGGAGGGCGCCGAAGTCGAGACGGTCGAACGCGCCCTGGAGCCTGACCTCGGTCTTGTCCGGATCGTCCACCCCGGGCGTGAGGCCGAGGCGGCCCTTCACCAGCCCCCCCTGCAGGGTCGCGCGATTCAGGGATGCCTCGATACCGCCCTGGCGCACCAGGACGCTCGCGGCCACGTCCTCGAACGCGAGCGGTCCCATGCGGGCCTGGCCGGCCGAGATCCGCAAATCGAGGTCTCCCCCCGTGAGGGGCCGCAGGGCGAGACTGCGTCCGGTCCGACCCGGCGGGTCGTCCGCATCGAGGCCGAAGAGGCGCAGGGTTTCGGCGAGGAGGGGCGCGAGGTTGAGGGTGTCGGCCGCCAGGGTCGCCTGGATCGACGGACGCGCACCTGCCAGGGAAACGGAGCCAGCGCCCTCGAAACGGTCCTCGCCGATATTCAGGCGCACGCTCGGCAACAGAAGGGTCCGCTCGCGTACCTCGAAGCGGCCCGAGAGGGCGAGGGCTTCGATCACCGGGGAGAGAGCCATATCGCCCCCCATCCACCCCAGGGTCTCGGGCACGGATCGAGTCCGCAGACTGGCGCTGCCGGTGAGCGCCGGTTGAGCCGTGAAAGACCCATCTCCCTCGATGGAAAGGCTGCCCGCCGGCCAATCGGCCGTCGCCGCGAACGGGCTGCGTGCGCCGGCGGCGAGATCGGCCGCCCGTAATCCCGAAACGGTGAAGCGGGCCGGAACCGCGTTCCAGCGGAACGCGCCCGCGATGTCGATCTCCGCGCTCCAGGCCGGCCAGGAGACGTTGAGATCGACATCCTGCGCGGTCTGGGTCTGTCCGTCACGCAAGTCGCGCCCGGTCACGGTGACACGGCTCAGGGTCAGGCGACGGGGATGGGCCGCGCCCGGCTCCAACAGACGCGCGGCCCGTGCCCTCGGTTCGGCCCACCGCATATCGTCGTCGCGGGTCGGCAGGTTCACCATCCCGCCCTCGAGGGAGGCGGTGGTGACCTCGATGCGGCCAGTCAGGAGGGCGAAGAGATTGAACTGGAGCTTGAGGGCTCCGCCTTCGGCGAGGGGGATCTCGCCGCCCATCGAAGTGAGGCGCACGCCGCCGAGGCTGAGGCGGGGCAGGGGAAGGAGAGCCGATTCCGCCGGGCCGGAGGCGCTCAGGACGATCCCGTAGGTACGCGCGAGCGGGCCGCCGAGAAAGGCGACCGCGCGCTCGGTCGGTACCGCCCACGGGAGACAGCCCGCCGCGAGGCCGGCGGCCAGGACACCCAGGCCGAGGAGGGAAGCGAGACGTCGCAGCGACAGGGCACTCCGTGCGGAGGAACGCGAGCCGGACCCTTCCGGCGCGTCCAGCCGATGATCGTCGCGGGCGCCCCCACCCATCGACGAACACTGATGCGATTCAAATCCCTACGCCCTCCGGAGCGGTTTGTCTCCCAGGGCCCGGGGCCGTGCACCGGCCAATGCCGGCGCGGGAGGGGACGTCCGAATCGGATGACACCCGTGGGGACCTGTCGGGGCGCATGGTAAACCCCCGCTGGTCATCACGAATTGCTTGGCGTAACCGCAGCGAGGCGCGATGCTGACGGCGGGCGGAAAACCTGTTGCCGGAGACCTTTGGGAGGGCGTTGATGAAGAAGGTACGCAAGGATGCGACGGAGGCCCTGGCCGGTCTCCTGACCGACGGGATGACGGTGATGGCCGGGGGCTTCGGCCTGTGCGGGATCCCCGACGAACTCATCGACGCGATCCGCGCGTCGGGGGTCAAGAACCTCACCGTGATCTCAAACAACGCCGGCATCGACGGCGTCGGCCTCGGCAAGCTGCTCGAGACCCGGCAGGTCGCCAAGATGATTTCGTCCTACGTCGGCGAGAACAAGGAATTCGCCCGGCAGTATCTCGGCGGCGAACTCGCCATCGAGTTCAATCCGCAGGGGACCCTCGCCGAGCGCATCCGCGCGGGCGGTGCCGGCATTCCGGCCTTCTTCACCAAGACGGGCGTCGGCACCCTCATCGCCGAGGGCAAGGAGGTGCGTGAGTTCGAGGGTGAGAACTACGTGATGGAGCGCGGTCTGTTCGCCGATCTGTCCATCGTCCACGCCTGGAAGGGCGATACGGAGGGCAACCTCGTCTACCGGAAGACGGCGCGCAACTTCAATCCGATGATGGCCACGGCCGCCAAGGTCACCGTCGCCCAAGTCGAGCACCTCGTGCAGCCGGGCGAGATCGACGGTGACGCGGTCCACACGCCGGGCATCTTCATCAAGCGGATGATCCACGTGGCGACCCGCGAGAAACGCATCGAGCAGCGCACGACGCGCAAGCGCGGCGAGCCCGCCATCCCCCCCGCCGCCGTCTGACGAGAACGCAGGAGACACCCCCATGGCCTGGACCCGCGAACAGATGGCGGAGCGCGCCGCCAAGGAGCTGCGCGACGGCTTCTACGTGAACCTCGGCATCGGCATTCCGACGCTGGTGTCGAACTACATTCCCGACGGCATGTCGGTGCAGCTGCAATCGGAGAACGGCATGCTCGGCATGGGCCCGTTCCCGTTCGAGGGCGAGGAGGACCCCGACCTCATCAACGCCGGCAAGCAGACCATCACCGAGCTGCCGACCACGAGCTACTTCTCGTCCTCCGACTCGTTCGGAATGGTGCGGGGCGGGCACATCAACCTGTCGATCCTCGGCGCCATGCAGGTCGCTCAGAACGGCGATCTCGCCAACTGGATGATCCCAGGCAAGATGGTGAAGGGCATGGGCGGCGCCATGGACCTCGTGGCCGGCGTCAAGCGCGTCGTGGTGGTGATGGAGCATGTCGCCCGCAACAAGGACGGCTCCGAATCCCCCAAGCTGCTCTCGGCCTGCGACCTGCCGCTGACGGGAACGCAGGTGGTCGATCTCGTGATCACGGATCTCGGGGTCTTCACCATCGACAAGAAGGGGAACGGTGGCATGACCCTGATCGAGCTCGCCGACGGCGTGACCGAGGACGACATCCGGGCGAAGACCGAAGGGGCCTTCACGACGCGTCTCGCCTGAGCCGCCTCGTTTCGGGACGCCGAAGCCGGGCACGGCGCCCGCATGGCTAAGCGCCCGTTAAGCCGACTCGTCGAAATGTCGGCGCAGGCCGGGGACCGGGCGTTCCCGGCCTGCGTTGCGTAAGACGAGGATGATCAGCTGATGGATCACGTTCCGGCAAGGATGGACAATGTCGTGCCGTTCCGGCGGGCGGCCCCCACGACCCCCCCCCCGGCCGGAAGCGTTCCGCGCAAGGCCACCAACGCGACCCGGCGCGGCGACCAGCGCGCGGTGATGGATGCGGTCTACGCCACCGGCACTCTGGCGGTCGCGGCCGGGGACCGGGAGACCAAGCTCATCGCCGCTCGTCTCCAGGTCTACGGCTTCCTGACCATCGAGGAGATCGACACCGACGGTGCGCTCCGGCGCCTGCGGCCCTCCGAGTCGATCCGCGCCCGCCCCGAACGCCCCTGGCGTGTCACCAAGGCGAGCTACGGCGCCGGGCTCGCCGTCTCGATCCCGGCCGTCGACGGCTTCCTGTTCGAACAGCCGGCCTGAGCGGAGGGCGTCATGCGGTTCCCAGCGGAGCCGTGCGCTCGGGGCTAAGATCCTCGCGTTCGAGCTCAGCGCAGGCCGCGCAGCGCCATTTCCTCCGGCGCCTGTTCGGCGGCGTCCTGGCGCGCCAGCGCGGTCGCGAGATCGACGGGGCGGTAATCCCATGCGTCCATGCCGACATCGCAGGCACGGCTCGTGTCGGGCAGGCACGCATGCGTGTGTCCGTAGAGATGCCGCGTCCCACGCCAGAAGCCCGGCCAGGACCGGTGCGGGTAGTGCGACAGGAACAGGCGCCACGCCGCGCCGTCGGATGCCGCCACGGTGATCCGGGCGCTCGCCTCCGGCGGATCCGCCCATGGCAGGTCCAGCACCCGGTTGGTGTCGTGATTGCCACGGATGAGCCGTTTGGTGCCGTTGAGGCGCGCGAACACCCACGCGCAATGCACGCGACTGGCCCCTGCGGCGAAGTCCCCGAGGTGCCAGACGTCGTCGTGGGGGCCGACGACGGCGTTCCAGCGGTCGATCAGGGCTTCGTCATGGCCCTCGACGGAGCCGAAGGCGGACCGGCGCCGCTCCACGAGGGGCGCGTCTCCGAAGTGGGTGTCGGCCGTGAAGAAAGTTGCCATGCATCCTGCCGGGAGGGGCGCCCCCGGGACTCGAGAACGGCGAAAGGGCTCGCGGTTCCCGACATGGCGCGGCCCGAGCGGCCAGCAAGGCGACGTGCTGACTCAGGCGAGCCGACACCGTCGTCTTCCTGGCCGAACCGGCGCCGTCAGTCGTTGACCGCCGGAATGGCGAGCGGGGGTGTCTGCTGGTGCTGCACGACACGCCACTCCTCGTGGGAGAGACGTCGATACGTCGAGGTGCAATTGGCTTCGTAGGTCTCATCGTCCCGCGAGGCTTTCGCATTGTAGCCGATGACGATGAGGCCTTCCTGCGGACGGGAGATCTGGCCGTTGGAGATGTCGATGCTCGACCAGCGCGGTGTATTGGCGACGGCCTCGATCGCCTGCTTGCCACTCATCACGAAGGGTGGGTGCGGCAGGACCATCAGGCATTCGCCGTCGACCAGTTCGCGATAATGATCGGCATCGCCGACCCAGAGACTCTTCTCGAAAGACCAGACCCGATTGTCGTCCACGGTGATATTCTCCCTCGTCCAAGGCTTGAGATCCAAGGCTGGTAGGAGAAGCCCAGCGCCGAAGGTTCGTTCCGCCGTCGTTCCGAGCCCTCGAATACGCTGCCCGTCGAGGATCGGGCCGATGGCCTGAACGCGGGGGTCGTACCGACGAGCGAATCCCCTGTTGGCAAGTCCCGCGACTTCTCGTCCACCTCGGAACACCCTGCGCCTGCCCCCTGTTGCCCAGATCCACGCCACCGGCTGCCGCACTCCTGCGCAACCGGGTGGCTGAGTGACGAGTGCGTATGCAGTTTCCGAGAGACGACCGCGATCACGCTTTGGCCCACGCGTTCCGCGACTTCATCCGCGACCCGCCGTTCCCCTGTGTCGGCGCGAAATCGGCCTTGTCCAAGGGGCAGATGAAGATCGTGGTGGCCCGCGACATCACCTCCGGCTGGGACGACATGCGGATCTATCCCGCCCTCCTGGCCTTCGCGGCGCGCTACAAGCGGGCGCCTGATCTGTTTCAGAGCTTCGCAGTGGTGTTCGAGGGGCCGGGGGACCTCGGCGAAGAGCAGTTCGAGCGCCATCTCTGGGCCCGTGCCCAATCCCTCGCCGACAAGGATTGCTGGCTTGGCCAGCCATGGGACCAGCGTGTAGCCGACGATCCCGAGAGTCCGCATTTCTCCCTGAGTTTCGGCGGCGAGGCCTTCTTCATCGTCGGCCTGCATCCACGCGCGAGCCGACCCGCCCGGCGCTTCTCCTCTCCGGCGCTCGTGTTCAATCTTCACGCCCAGTTCGAGGCCCTGCGGGCGGCCAACCGTTACGAGAAGCTGCGGACCTCGATCCTCGAACGCGATGCGGCGTTGGCCGGGTCCGTGAACCCGATGCTGGCCCGCCACGGGGAAATGTCGGAGGCGCGCCAGTACAGTGGGCGGGCGGTGTCCGAGGCTTGGCGCTGCCCCTTCCAGGGCCGGACCGGAGCAGGCGGAACACACGATGTGTGAGGCGCACGCATTCAAAGAGATCGCGCCGCGCTCAGGCGTCGCCTTCACCCTCGACAGGGGGCAGCGCCTCACGGTCATCGACCCGAAGGGCGAGCAGGTCGCGGATCTGTTGGCCTACAACCGGCACGATACCGGTGAAGTTCTGTCCTCCGGGCGCACCCTCGACTACGCGAGCCGGATCTACCTCACCACGGGCGACCCACTGTATTCCAACCGCTCCAACGTGATGCTCACCATCGTGGCCGACACGGTCGGACGCCACGACTTCCTGCTGACCCCGTGCTCGAAGGATACCTTCCGGATCATCTATGGCGACACCGACCCGCATCGCGGCTGCTTCGGCAATCTGGCAGCGGCGCTCGCTCCCTACGGCATCGAGCCGGATCAGATCCCCATCGCGTTCAACTGCTTCATGAATGTGCCCATCGATGCGACGACCGGTGTCATCCGCGTGGAGGCACCCCTGAGCCGGGCGGGAGATCACATCACCTTCGAAGCTCAGACCGACCTCGTCATCGGCCTGACGGCGTGTTCGGCCCTGCAATCCAACAACGGGAGCTTCAAGCCGATCCATTACCGAATCGATCCTCCAGCAGGTGCATGAGCGGAAGGGGGACATTCCGGCGCGCGTGAAATCCGCGCAAGCCCGTTGTTGTCCGCAACGCCTCCGACTCCCGCGCGTAGGCCTTCCGATAGGGGCCCTCACTGGCACCCACCGAAGCGGAGGAACGGTAGATGAAGCATAAGGCCCTGCGCGATCAGGTGATCGTCATCACCGGCGCCTCGTCCGGCATCGGCCTCGCCACGGCCCGCATGGCCGTGAAGAGCGGCGCGCGCGTCGTGCTCGCGGCCCGCAGCGGCACGGCCCTCGCCGCAATCGTGTCGGAGATCGAGGCAAGCGGCGGGCGGGCGGTCTCCGTCGTGGCCGATGTCGGTGTGCGGTCCGATGTCGAGACGATCGCAGAAGTGGCGGTCGCGACGTTCGGAGGCTTCGACACCTGGGTCAACGTCGCCGGCGTCACCATCTACGGTCCGCTGACGGAGGTGTCCGACGCAGATCATGCCCGACTGGTGCAAACCAACCTCTGGGGCACCGTCTATGGCTCCCTCGTCGCCGTCGCGCATCTCGGGCGGCGGGGTGGAGCGCTCATCAATGTCGGCAGCGTCGCCTCCGATCTCGCCTTCCCGTTCCAAGGAATGTACTCGGCGACAAAGCATGCGGTGAAAGGCTTTACCGATGCGTTGCGCATGGAATTGCGACACGCCGGCACTCCGGTCTCGGTAAGCTTGATCAAGCCGACGTCCATCGACACGCCCCTGCCACGGCGTGCCCGCAACTACATGAACCGCGAACCGATGCTGCCCCCGCCGGTCTACCCGCCGGAAGAGGTCGCAAACGCAATCCTGCACTGTGCCGTGCATCCGCAGCGCGACGTCTTCGTCGGCGGCGCCGGAAAGGTGTTCGCGGCCAGCAAGGAATTCGCGCCCGGCGCGTTCGATCTCCTCGCCCCGGCCATCGTCGCCCTTCAGCAGCGGCCCGGCCGCCCGAGACGTCCGGCGGGCACGCTCCACGGACCGGAGCAGGACGACACCGGTCATGCGAGGGGTGATCAGCCCGGCTACGTCATGCGAACGAGCGCCTATACCCGTGCCAGCCTTCACCCGGTCGCGCTGATCGCCGGCGCAGTTGGTCTCGGCCTTGCCGCGACGGCTCTGGTGGCGCCGCGTTCAACCGGCCGACGGTCCTGAGATGAGGGCGACCGCACACCGCCTGCCATCCCCGCCACCCGTTCAACCTTCGACGGCCGACCGGGCTGTGGCGCGCCGGGTCGTCGACCTGGGCCAGGGTCGCACCCTCGCCTATGCGGAGGCGGGGGAGGGCCCCGCCATCGTCCTCATCCACGGGACATTGATGGCCCTGGAGGATTCCTGGCTCGCCCTCGTGCCGACCTTGGCCCAGCACTATCGCGTCATCGCGGTGGATCGACCAGGCCATGGGATGAGTGCGCGGCGGCGGCTCGTCGATGCCTCGCCCTGGCGCCAAGCGGAGATCATCCGGGATGCGATGGCGGCCATCGGCGTCGACCGCCCGTTGCTGATCGGTCACTCCTTCGGGGGCACCGTCGCGTTGTGCCACGCCCTGCGATTTCCGGAACAGACGGCCGGAATCCTCGCCCTCGCGCCGCTGTGCTTCCCGGAGATGCGTCTGGAACAGGTGCTCTTCGGGCCGCGGTTCACGCCCGGCCTCGGAGAGGTTCTGGGGCCATTGCTCGCGGGATCGGCCGACCCTGCCCTGCTGCCGCTCCTATGGCGCGCGATCTTCCTGCCTCAGGCCATGCCGTCCTCGGTTGCCGAACGCTTTCCGTTCGCGCTGGCGAGCGGGTCGGAGCGGATGATCGCCGAAGGGGAGGATGCCGTCAGTGTCTGGACGGCGCTGACCCGCGCCGCGGCCGCTTACGGAACCTGCAAGGTGCCGGTTCATATCCTCGGGGGCACCGCCGACCTGGTTGTCAACAACGCCCTCCACGGTGCTCTGGCGGCGCAAGCGATCCCGCGCGCGCACTTCGACTGGGTGCCTGGCGCCGGCCATATGCTTCATCATTTTCACCAGGACACCGTGCTGGCGTCCGTGAGAGATCTGATCGAGCGTGACCACGTCGGACAAACAGGTCGGACAGGCGCAGCGCCCAAACTCGGCACACGGTGATCTCGGCCGACGAAGCTCGGGCCGAGACGCAACGGCACCGTCGAATCACGCGACAGCCCCGCCGCCCGATCGGATCACGGGTCGACGGGGCGTGCTTACGCAACAGGAGCCGGTACGCAACTTGGCTCGCAGCGAGAATGCCGGGGCTCGGTTATCATCACGTATCGTCACGGAACCCGGATTTCCCGAAACGGGAAAGGCCTCGAAGGCTCGGGGCCGATCCCACGTCGGTAGACACCGCTCCGAGACGTCCGGACCCTCGCCGGGTCGACCCGGGCCGCCAGGCTGTCTTCCCCACGCGCGAGCGCTACCGGCTCGCAGTCGCACCGCTCAGGGTCAGTTCGAGGTAGCGCTGGGTCGTCGGCGCCACGAGGGCGGCGACGGCCTTGGCCATGCCTTCCTCCTGCTGGATGGACAACGTGAAAGCCGACCTGTGCGCGCTCTGGCCGGCAGCCTCGCCGATGGTGAGAAGCGATGTATAGGCGGCGATCTCGAAATTCTCGAAGGCTTGGTTCGCAAAGGTGTTCTTGAGGATCTCGTCCTGGGCTGGCACGTGAGCGATGGCCATCATGTTGCCGACGAATCCAAGGAATCCCTCCTTCAGGGCAGACGGCGTTTCCGACAGGGACGAGAGAGCTTCCTCCAACCGGTCGCGTTGGCCATGGGTTTCCTCGATGTGGCGGCGGAGAGCGACCTCCATCTCCGGATAGTTCTCGAGGCGCTCGACCTGCCGCTCCATGATCTGGAGCGCCTGCAACTCCAGGGCGTGGGTATTCTTGAGGGCCGTGACGTAGATCGCTCGTGCATCGCTGGTCATCGGACGCTTTCCTTACGACGATGGCGGCTATGGCCAAGTTACTGCGGTGAACTGCGCCTTGATGGCACGTGGTTCTTCGACAACTCTGCTCATGCCAATACGTTGCGTATGCGCGATCAGAACCACGATGACGCTGAGCCGCACCTTCCATCCCGTTGGTGATCTTGCCCGTTGGTGATCTTGTGACACTTTGCCCCCGCCGCCACGCGAGCATCGCGCATCAAGCTATGGGCAACCCTGCGAGGCGACGAGGCCGGCGGCCCGGGAACCGGGGCGGCACCCGGCCGGAACGTGGCCGCTGGCGGGGCGTTGCGCTCGGTCTAACCGATCGGCGCTCCGGAGATTTCCGTGCCACAGGGACACCCACTTCGGCTCTGGATCGTCCGCCACGGCGAGAGCTCCGGCAACGTCGCCCGGGATGCCGCACAGGCGACGGGCGCAGCCCGGATCGACATCCCCGAGCGCGATGTCGACGTCCCCTTGAGCGCCCTCGGACATCGGCAAGCCGGTGCCCTCGGCCGCTGGTTCGCGGCCTTGCCCGAGGACGAGCGCCCGAATCTGCTCCTCGCCTCGCCCTATCGTCGTGCGGTCGAGACCGCCGAAGCGATCAGGGGGGCGGGCGGCCTCGCGGCGGCGGCACCACCGCTTCTCGTCGACGAGCGCCTGCGGGAGAAGGAATTCGGTATCCTCGATCGCCTGACACGCGCCGGCATCGAGCGATACCATCCCGAGCAGGCCGCACTCCGGAGCGACCTCGGAAAGTTCTACCACCGCCCCCCAGGCGGCGAGAGCTGGTGCGACGTGATCCTGCGCCTGCGCAGCGCCCTCGATACGATCTCGCTCCATCACGATGGCCGCCGGGTGCTTCTCGTCGCACATCAGGTCGTGG
Source organism: Methylobacterium sp. Leaf87 (assembly GCF_001422775.1). Lineage (NCBI taxonomy): Bacteria > Pseudomonadati > Pseudomonadota > Alphaproteobacteria > Hyphomicrobiales > Methylobacteriaceae > Methylobacterium > Methylobacterium sp. Leaf87. Next base: position 44,829 of record NZ_LMMI01000017.1, read on the forward strand.
TGCTGTGCTTGCGGTATCTTCTCGAGGAGATGACCGAGGATGGGATCCTCAGCATCGACGCGGACGGCGACGTAGCGAATTGTGGGGTGACCGAGTACGCCTTCTCGGCGTCGGCAGCGCCCGGCAGCGGTCTCGCGCTGGTGCGCTACAACTTCGTCGCACCCCTTGAGGCGGACGGCGCCCCCGTTACCTCCGAACCGGACACCGACGCCGTGCAATAGTTTTCGCGGCGACGATGGAGGATCGATCCATGCAGTCCGTCACGCCAGTCACCGAGCACCTGCTCCGGAGCATGGCCCCGCCCGAGCCGGACGGCGACAGCAAGGACAGTCGCGGTCGTGTGCTGATCACGGCGGGCTGCACCGGCCTTCCCGGCGCGGTACTTCTCGCCGCCAATGCGGCCCTGCGCGCCGGCGCCGGAAAGGTGCAGCTTGCCGTCTGCCGCGATCTCGCGATCCCGATGGGACTCGTCGTCCCGGAAGCCTTGGTGGTCGGCCTGCCACAGACCAAGGATGGCGGCATCAGCCGGGCCTGCGCCGACGGCCTCGCATCGCGTGCGGCATCCAGCGATGCGGTTCTGATCGGACCCGGCATGGCCGAGGACGCGGATACCGAGGCCGTGACCACCGCGCTCGTTCACAATGCGAGGGACGTCGCCATCGTCCTCGATGCCGGTGCCCTGATCGCGCTCCGTGCCGACACCGACCTGACCCGCACGCGTAGGGAACCTGCGATCATCACCCCGCATGCCGGCGAGATGGCCCAGCTCCTCGGCCTGGAGCGCGAGGCGATCGAAGCCGATCCCCTCGCCGCGGCACGCCAAGCGACGGAGCGCTTCGGAACGGTGACGATCCTGAAGGGCGGCCGGACTCACATCGTCGCCCCCGACGGCCGCGCATGGTGCTACGAGACGGGACATGTCGGATTGGCGACCTCCGGATCGGGGGACACGCTCGCCGGCATCATCGTCGGGCTGCTCGCCCGCGGCGCCGGACCGGAAACGGCCGCCCTGTGGAGCGTATACGTTCACGGCGAAGCCGGTCGCCGCCTCGGACGCCGCTATGGCGGGATCGGCTACCTCGCCCGGGAGATCCCGAACGAGATCCCGTCCATTCTGGCCGAGGTGCTCGTTTAGATAGGAGATCGGCGGAGCTGAAGCCTGCCGATCGGAGCGCAATCGAGTCTCGGCGGTCCGACGCAATCCAGCCTTGCCGAGCGGCCGACTTCGCGATAGCCAGACGCGTCGGCGTCGGCCCCGTTCCCAGCGCGGATGGGAAGGCATAGGCTGAACCGATAAGTCGGGCCTGTAGCTCAATGGTTAGAGCCGACCGCTCATAACGGTCTGGTTGCAGGTTCGAGTCCTGCCGGGCCCACCAATTTTCCCCTCTGTAGAGACGCACCGCGAGACCCGCCCCCGATCTAGGGGGACAGTTATGGGGACAGATACGCGCGTTTAGACCCCACTCGGACGGGGTCCGGCGGGGTGGTCGGCGACGCGGGATCGGGGCTCGAAGCCCTGTCCGTGCTGGTCACGATTCGACGGTCTCACGCCGCGTTGTCACTCCCAAGGGGGGGCGCGGCGTTCCTGTCAGGGCCTCAGGGCGCCAAGGTTGCGGCCGACGCCTCCGCATCGTGGTCCCGATCCTCAGGCGCCTCCGGGATCCCCAGGACTTCCAGCATCCGAATGAGCGCCCGCTCCCGGCTTGGGTCCATGTCCAGGCGATACTCGCCATTCTCGAACAGCGAGATGGCCTTGGCAAAAACGGCGATCTTAACCTTGGCGAGCGCGTAGCTGAGCACGGTGTCGTTTTTACCCGGGGCAAGAACGATGTGCAGGCCCACCACGGGCATCCTGTCGGCCCGGATCTCACGGACGGAGGCGACATGTTCGAGGATCCGCCGGCGCGTGATCTTCGTCATGTCGGCGGCGACGAAGATGGGGTGCGTCGCCAGCTCGGCGACGGTGATCTCGCCGAACTGGATCTCCGCGTCCTTGGCGCCCTCCGGCCGGTACCGGTGGACCAGGAACACCACGGGCTCCTTGGCCGGGTCGATGTACGGGATGTGTTTCGTGGGGGGCAGGTTCTCGGGCATGCCCGCCATCATGCCGGCGCCGCGTTAAGCACGTCTTGCATTGCCGGATGACGGCGGCGCCGTCGTCGGGCATACAGAGTCCGTCGACACCGCTCTGCCCACACGCGCAGAGATGACCCCAACGTCATGGCCACGACCCAGTCATTCGTCTGCCTCTGCCCCTGTGCAGAGTTGAACCCGTGTCGTTGACCCGCTTGAAGCGTTCGAGCTCGCCCTGCCCACACGCGCAGGGATTATCGGAGGGGCTAGGGGAAACCCGACGCCCGCTCCCTACCGGGCCCCCTCACGCGCCCGGCGTTCCCGCCCGAGCTTCCTGGCCAAGTCGGCCGGGCGTTGGGCCCGCACGAAGCCGCGGCTGACCTGTCCGGACAGGGAGGCCATCTCCACCAGCGCATCCCCGAGCGCCCGGCGCAGGGCGTCCCGCGCGTCGCCGTCGGCGGCTTCCATGTACGCACGTTCCATCTCGTCCACGATCGTCTCCACCGTCTCGTTCATGAGAACGAATAGAGAACAAATCGGCGGGGGAGTCGATCCCCGGACGCGGCGTTTTGGCTTGGATTCAGACGAACCAGGTGACCACCAGGGCGGCCGCGATGGCGAGGCCGACCATCAGGACGGTTGAGCGGAGGCGCTCCACGGCGGCGGTGAGGTTGGCGTCATCCGGGCTGGGGGTCGGGTCCACCGGATCCGCCGTCGGTACCGGGTCCGGCACGCGCTCGTCCTCGTCGACCTTGGGCCTGACGGCATCGCTCCAGCTCACCAGCCGAACAGTGCCGCGTGCCACCTCGGGGCTCTCGCTCGGCCTGCCCTCCGACGGGACGAGGTACCAGGTGACGCCGTAGCCGATGGGGGTGTGCTCGTCGCCCTTAGCGATCCACAGGTCGAGCTTCGTGCCGAGGTGGAACGACGGCATCTCGCCTGCGCGGTAGGCGGCTAGCATCGCCGCCATGTCCACCTCCGGGATCCAGCACTCCAGGAACCAGCTGTCCTCGGTCTTGATCTCCCAATCGCCCGGGATGAAGCCGAGCACGCCGGTGAACGGGGTGTAGCCGTTGCCGTCTTCCTGCGGGATCGCGGGCCGGATGGTGACCGGCAGCGACTTGCACGCATCCCCCCATCCCGCGAGCCGGACGCGGTCCCTCCGAATCGTGGCCATGCCCGTCAGGTGCGACGACCTGGTGATGGCGCCGTAATCGGTCGAGACGACCTGGCTGAGCCCGATGCCCGAGACCTCGACCCAGAAGGTCCGGTGCGGGTCGTGATGCCACTCGCCCTCGACCTCCGGGATCGTGAGCGTCCCGTTCGTGATCACGGCATTCAACCGCGTCCGCTTCGCCTGTCCCGCCATGTGCTCTCCCAAGGTTGAGGCACTCTCGCGGGATGGTGGCGCCTCGTCTAGCGGGCGCGGCCGGGCTTCACGGTGCTTCATCCCGAGGAGCGTTCCGGGACGTCTGTACGGGTCGGGATGACCACCGGACCAGGTGGCCGCCCTTGTTGTCGATCGGAAAGCACAGCCCGACATGCGGCACCGGGATGGCCAGCCGCCCGCATGCCTGACGCTCGATCGGATCATCCTCGGTTCGAGGCAGCGGGCGTCCGCATGTCTGACATGTCTGCGGAGGGTCCACCGGTTCGACCGGGGAGTACCTGCTGCAGATGTTGAACTCCTCCTCGCCGACCTCGGTCCACCCGCTCGCCGGGGCCTTCACGCACACCACGGTGAACCCGTCCGGCGGGTAACCCTCCGACCCGTTGTGGCTGACGACGCGGTGCACGTCGGTGCCGTCCCGGGTCACCAGGTCGCCCGCCTCGTAGAAGGGCTGGCCATGCTCGTTGCGGGGAATCTTGCGCTGCTCGGTCATGGCCTGAGATCCAGTTCGATTTTGTCACCTGACGCGTACCAGGGTCGCTCGGCACCGTGCTCGGCTTCCCGCGATCCGTAGGGATCCGCCGGGTCGACGTACTGGGACAGCACGTAGAGCGGTACGGTCCCGTCCGGATTGCGGGCGCCTTCGATCGAGAGGCCGGCCAAGCGGCCGTCGTCGCGGATGACAAACGATGGTCTCAGCTCCGAGACCCAGCACCCGAGCATGCGTCGGAGCTCGGCCTCGCGAAGCTCCTGCCGCTTGGCGATGACGCGATCGCACATCGCACCGAACACGGCGGCCGGCGACATGGCGTCGACCGCCGAGGGATCCGGTGCGGTCGCCTTCAAGGTCGACACGCCGTGTTGGAGGCGGTCCCACAGTTTGGAGCTCATGCCCGCTTCCTCCCCATGGCCTCGGCCGCCCGGCGCTGCCTGCGGTTGGCCCCCGGCGCGGGATGCCTCGCCGGCCGGGGAGCCGGCTCCATGAGCGCCAGGAGCCGGTCGACCTTCGCGGCGAACGCGTCGACCTCAGCTTGCATCTCGGCCAAGGATTCCTCAGGGGATCGGGCCGGCATCGCCCGAAGGAGCGCGGCCTGATCCGGGGTGGCGACGAAGACCGCGATGCCCCCGATCGAGGCATGCCCGCCCGGGGCGTAGGCCATCTCGGGCTCGTTCTCCCAGGCCGATCGGCGCAGGGCGGCGAAGGTCTCGCGATCCTCGCAGTAGATGCCTAGGGGGAGCGCCCAAAAGGCAGGGGTGTCGAAAGGTGCAACGAGATCGCCCGGCCACCAGCGGTCCTTGTGCCAGATGGTTGGCATGTCAGCCCCTCCTCTCGAACCCGGCCTCGCGGAGGAAGATCACGCCGGCGCTGAGGCCAGCGCCGCGCTGGACGATGACGATTGCCTCGGCGAGGACCGCCTCGTCCGGCATCGCGGTGACGTGCATGCCCCGCTCGCGGTCAAGCCGCTCGGCCTCCCGCGCCGCGGCGGCCGCCTTCCCGGCGTCGGACGCCTTGAACCGGCGGACCCAGTCCTCGTGCGCCGAGATCTGCTCGGGGGTCATCCCACGGTAGAGCCGCTCCCGGTCCTCGGTCATGCCCGCCTCCCCAGGATCGCCAGGGGCGACATGTCCACCCGGACCCCGACGGCCGGCACGACCGGCGCTGGGATCTCGACCTTCTCGTTGGCCTTGAGCCAGGCGAGCTGCTCGGCCGATGCGACGTTCATCATCAGGCCGGCCGGAGGTATTCCCGCGACCTTCGACACGCCGACCTTCCGGATGACGTCCAGCCCAGGCCGGAAGCTCCTCGCCCGCAGGCGCTCCCAGTCCTTGATGCTCTCGGCGTAGATGCCGGGCGGGATCGCGCCCGGCAGGGCACCGCCCGTGATGGGCGACGTCTCGGACGGCCAGAGGCGGTCCTTGTGCCAGAGGGTCGTCATGCCAAGCTCCCCAACGATTCCAGGTCCTCGTCCGGCACGGCGGCCGCCGGCGCGGGCCGGACGTTGCGGGCCAAGTCCCCGAGCCCCCGCACCCACCATTTCTGGTCGACGAGATGCATCGTGCGGTGGGCGGTCTCGATGGTCGGGCGCGCGTCGCTGACCAGGACCGCCAGGCCCCGGAGCGCGCCGAACTGCTCGGGGTACCGCCGGTACCAACCATCCGGGATTGCAGCCCCGCCGGCGCACAGGCGCCCGACGAGCTCGGAGATCTCGGCGTCCAGGCCCGCCGCGTGTCGGACCCGGTAGGCCTCCCGCTGGGCGGCGCCGCGGCCGCTGCGCTCGGTGATCCGACGCCAGCTCCCGGATCCCGTCCGCTCGAACAGCGGCTCACGGCGCACGAGCTTGAAGGCCCGGCCACCGTCGATCGAGATCTCCTCCAGCACGCCGAGGCGCAGGCCATGGCCGACAAGGTTGCCGACGACGTCGTGGAGGAAGGCACCCACCCAGTGGCGGCCGAATCCGAAGAAGCTCGGGTGGGAGGCGCGGGTCGCCTCATGCACGACTACGAGGTGCTCGTAGCGGAGGACGTCGGCCGCACCCCACATCATGGCGATGCGGCCGTGGTAGTCCGCCATCAGGCCGAACTGATGCGCCTCCCCATACGTGGGGGAGCGGATCGCGCGCTGGAGGGCGGTGTCATCGTCGACGCCGCGCAGGTGGCTGTAGTCGGCCTTGGGCGTCCGGTACCAGGGCATCAGGAACTCCCGGGGATTGGCTGCAGCCCGAGCAGATCGAGCCATGCGGTCCAGACGGTCTCTACGGCTGCCTTGGCGTCGGCCTCGGTGGCGGCGGTGCCGTCCATGTCGAGGCCCGCGACTGGTCCGCCCCCATTGAAGTGGTCCGCCCTTTGGTATGGCTTTTAAGCCTGGAGGACGGACAAGATGGCAAAGCACCCGAAGCCCGAGGAGATCGTTGC
>NZ_LMMI01000018.1:0-48749 GCF_001422775.1 Methylobacterium sp. Leaf87
CGCCGCCAGACCTGCACAGCACATCACATCCCCTCCAGACGATCACACCGAACAGGCCGCCCCACAAAAGGGCGGCCTGTTCGCGTTCGCGGGGCGGTCGATGACCAACTCGTTATGCAGGCGCCAAAATCCGCTCATGGGTGCCATCCTCTCCTCAATCGAAGAGGGGAGGGGGCATGGGATACGCTTCACCGTCGCATCGCGAGACCGTATCGTTCGACGTCATGCGACTGCTCATCATCGAGGACGACCGCGAGGCAGCGTCCTATCTTGCCAAAGCCTTTCGGGAAGCCGGTCACATGCCGGATCTTGCCCATGACGGCCTTGACGGCTACGCCCTTGCCCGCGAGGGCGATTACGATATGCTCATCGTCGATCGGATGCTTCCAAAGCTCGACGGTCTGTCCCTGATCCGGTCCCTGCGCGAACAAGCCGTGACCACGCCGGTGCTGATTCTCTCGGCCCTCGGTCAGGTCGACGATCGGGTGAAGGGCCTGCGGGCCGGCGGCGACGATTACCTTCCCAAGCCCTACGCATTCTCCGAACTGCTCGCCCGCGCCGAGATCCTGGCACGTCGTCGATCGGCGCCGGCCGGAGCCGTCGAGGTCACTCATTACCGGGTCGGCGAACTCGAACTCGATCGCCTGTCGCATCGCGTCGCCCGCGCCGGTCAGGAAATTATCCTACAACCGCGTGAATTCCGGCTGCTCGAGTACCTCATGCGCCATGCCGGTCAGGTGGTGACCCGGACGATGCTGCTCGAACATGTCTGGGACTATCACTTCGATCCGCAGACCAACGTCATCGATGTTCACATCTCGCGCCTGCGCGCCAAAATCGACAAGGATTTCGACCGGCCCATCCTCCACACCGTACGCGGCGCCGGCTACGTCGTGCGTGCCGACGAGGCACGCGGCGCCTGATGGCGGATGACGTGGCACGGTCCGGGCGTTCGGCCGGGCGGCGCGACCATGGCCGGCTCCAGAACCTATTCCGGACCACGGCCTTCAAGCTGTCCTTCGCCTACCTGCTCATCTTCACCACTTTCGCCTTTCTGGCTCTCGGCTACGTCGCCTGGAACGCCAGCCGGGTTCTCGACGATCAGATGGTGTCGACCATCGAAGCCGAGATCAGCGGCCTTTCCGAGCAGTATAAGTCCGGTGGATTGCGGCGCTTGATCTCGGTGGTCGAGCGCCGCGCCGGCGAGCCGGGGGCTTCCCTCTACCTCGTGACGACGCCCGCCGGGGAGCATGTGGCCGGTAACGTCGGTGCCTTGCCGGCTGGTCTCCTCGCCGAACCCGGGCAGACCGAAGCGGCCTACGCCCGTGGTGGCTCATCCAGCCTCGATCACCGCGCGATCATGCGGATCTTCACCCTGCCGGGGGGCTTTCGCTTGGTCGTCGGTCGCGATGTCGAGGAGCGTGACCGCCTGCGCTCGGTCATCGGCGGCACCTTCGGAACCTCGCTTCTGCTGGTGATCCTTCTCGGTGTCGTCGGTGGCTGGTTCGTGGCGAGCCGCGTGCTGAAGCGCGTCGACGCCATGACGGAGACCACCCGGCGGATCATGGCCGGCGACCTCGGCGGTCGCTTGGCGGTGGCCGGCAACGGTGATGAACTCGACCGTCTGGCTCGCAACCTCAACGAAATGCTCGAGCGGATCGGCGAGCTGATGCGGGGCCTCCGCGAGGTCTCCGACAACATCGCCCACGATCTCAAGACGCCCTTGACCCGCCTACGCAACCGCGCCGACGAGGCGCTGCGTTCGCCCGCGAGCGCCGCGGACCTGCGTCTCGCCATGGAGGGCGTGATCGAGGACAGTGACGGCCTGATCAGGGTTTTCAACGCCCTGCTGATGATCGCCCGCCTCGAGGGCGTTTCCGCCCACGAACTCATGGCCGAGTTCGACGTCGGCACGACGGCCCGCGAAGTTGGGGAACTCTACGAGGCCGTGGCCGCCGAAGAGGGCCTGTCCCTCGACATCGTCACGACGGGGGACTTGCGGCTCATGGGCAGCCGCGAACTCATCGGGCAAGCCCTCGCGAATCTCATCGACAATGCGGTCAAGTATGGAGCGATGAAGGAATCGGTTCCGAACCGGGATGGCGGGTGCATCCGCATCTCCGCGGAGCGCATCGGCTGTGCGATTCGCGTTGTCGTCGCCGACCGAGGGCCAGGCATCCCGGCGGAGGCGCGCGGCCGCGTCCTCGATCGCTTCGTCCGCCTGGAGGATGCGCGGTCCCGGCCCGGATTCGGCCTCGGGCTCAGCCTCGTCGCTGCCATCGTGCGCCTGCATCAAGGGACGCTGGTGCTCAACGACAATGCCCCCGGCCTCGCCGTCGTGGTAACGCTTCCGGCCCTCGCCGTGGGAGACCCCGCATGACCGAGCCTGGCAGCCTCCATCATCGCTTGCGACGGGCGCCGCCCTTGATCGACCCGGAGGCCGCCGCCGGGCGCCTCGCCGATATCGAGGACGCGTTTCCGGCCGGATTCCTCGACGTGCCCCTGCGGGCCCTCGTCCTCGCGCTCGCCGAACAATCCCCGTTCCTGTGGCAGGCCGTGGCGCGTGACCCGATCCGGTTCGCCGATCTGGTGTCGCGGGCGCCCGAGGCCGCGAATGCCGATCTCGTCGCCCGCCAGCGCGCCGCCGGTGACGGCGGCGACCTCGCCGCCATCGCCCGCGCCCTGCGGGTGAACCGCACCGAGCACGCCCTCCTCGTGGCATTGGCCGATCTCGGCGGGCTCTGGCCCCTCGCCACGGTGACGGCGGCGTTGTCCGACTTCGCCGACGCGTCGGTCTTGGCCGCCACCGATGCGCTCCTCGCTGAGGCGGCGGCCGCCGGGCGCTTCCTGCCCATCGATCCGGGCGACCTCCAGGCCGGGTCCGGCCTCGTCATCCTGGCGCTCGGCAAGCACGGCGCGGGCGAGCTGAACTACTCGAGCGACATCGACCTCGTGGTGTTTTTCGATCCCGCCGTCGCCCCTCTCAAGGGAGGGCTCGCGCCGACGTCGTTCTTCACCAAGCTGGCACAGGGCATCGCCAAGCTCCTGCAGGAGCGCACGGCCGATGGCTATGTGCACCGCGTCGATTACCGCCTGCGCCCCGATCCGGGCTCGACGCCGACGGCCGTATCCCTCAACGCGGCGTACCTCTACTACGAGAACCTCGGTCAGAACTGGGAGCGGGCGGCCTACATCAAGGCCCGGCCCATTGCCGGCGACCTCGCCCTGGGCCAGCGCTTCCTCGACGACCTGCGCCCATTCGTATGGCGGAAATACTTCGACTTCGCCTCCATCGCCGACGTCCACGCCATGAAGCGGCAGATCCACGCCGTGCGCGGGTACGACACCCTCGCGGTGGCCGGGCACGACATCAAGCTCGGGCGGGGCGGCATCCGCGAGATCGAGTTCTTCGTCCAGACTCAGCAACTCGTCTTCGGCGGACGCCGGCCTGCCTTGCGCGGGCGGCGTACGGTAGAGATGCTTGCTACCCTCACCGACGAGGGCTGGATCGACGCCACCGCCCGCGACGAGCTCGCGGAGGCCTATGAGTTCCTGCGTACCGTCGAGCACCGCATCCAAATGGTGCGTGACGAGCAGACTCAACGCCTGCCGTCGGAGCCCGGCGAACTCGAAAGCTTCGCGCGCTTTGCCGGGTTCGCGACGCTCGCGGGCTTCGAAGCGTCGCTGCTGCATCATGCCCGCCGGGTCCAGGCCCATTACGCCTTGCTGTTCGAGGCCGAACCGGACCTGTCGTCGGCGGTGGGCGACCTCGTGTTCAGCGGAACGGGTGACGATCCCGCTACCCTCGCGACTCTGCGCGCCCTCGGGTTCCGCGAGCCCGAACGCGCCGTCGAAACCGTACGCGGCTGGCATTTCGGGCGGCGGCCGGCCGTGCGTACCGCCCGGGCCCGCGAAGTCCTGACCGAGCTCGTGCCGGCGCTGATGCAGGCGCTCGGTGGAACGACCGATCCGGATCTGGCCCTCGATACCCTGGACCGGGCCTTCGCCCGTATGCCTGCGGCGCTCGAACTCCTCACCATCCTACGCTCCAACGAACGCTTGCGCCTCCTGTTCGCCGATCTCCTCGGTACCGCACCGCGCTTGGCCGAGACCGTCTCGTTCAGTCCGCATGTGCTCGATGCCGTGCTGGAGCGGGATTTCTCGGCGCCACCGCCTGAGCCTGGCGGCATCGCCGCGCATTTTCGGACCTTGCTCGGGCAGCCGAGCGACCACGAGGATTTCCTCGATCGCAGCCGAGATGCGGCGCGGCACCTGCGCTTCCTCACCGGCGCGCGTCTCCTCTCCGGCATTCTCGCGCCGGTGGAGGCGGGACGGGCCTACACCGCCATCGCCGACACGGTGGTGGGGACTGCGTTCGACCGGGTGTCGCAAGCCTTCTTCGCCGAGCACGGGGCGGTACCAGGGGGACGCCTCGCCGTGTTGGGGCTTGGGCGCCTCGGGTCGTGTCAGCTCACGGCGGAATCCGACCTCGACCTCGTCGTGGTCTATGACTTCGACTCCGAGTCCCGCATGAGCGCCGGGCCGCGCCCCCTCGATGCGGCGGTCGCCTACAATCGGCTGACGCAACGCCTCGTCGCCGCGCTCACCGTGCCGACCCGGCGCGGACATCTCTACGAGGTCGACCTTCGTCTGCGGCCCGGTGGCGGGCAGGGGCCGGTGGCGGTGCAGCTGCGCAGCATCCGGGGCTACTACGATACCGAAGCTGAGCTTTGGGAGCACATGGCCCTGACCCGTGCCAGGATGATCGCGGGTGATGCCGAACTCGGCGCAGAGTTGATCGCGATGATCCGATCCATGGTGACACGGCCGCGGGATCCGTCCGAAGTCTTTGGCGACGTGCGATCCATGCGGCGGCTCGTGGCCGAGGAGAAAGGTGATGCGGGGCCCCTCGATCTCAAGCTCGCCCCGGGTGGCCTGCTCGACCTCGACTTCCTGGCCCAGGCCCTCGTCCTTGCGCACGGCAGCCGGTTTCCGGATCTCGCCGGCCCCGCTGCAGGCGATGTGCTGGCGCTGGCAGCGGGGCATGGCCTTCTAAAGCAGACCGAGGCCGAGCGCCTGCGGACCGCCTACCGCCAGTTCGACGATGTCCTGCATTGGCAGAGGCTGATGGTGGCGGGCGACCCGGCCCAGGGTTCCGGGGTCGCCCTGACGCGCCTGGCCGTGGCGCTGGGCATGCCGGACGCCGCTCATCTGAAGGTTCAGCTCGACGAGCGGCGCGCCGATGTGCGCAACCTCTTCGATCGGCTTCTCGCCTGACGCAGAGGCCCGAGGCGTAGCCGCGATCGTCGAACGACGCGCGCCCTCAATGGGTCAGCTCGCGGCCGGCTCCATCCAGCCCCGGCGCGGCGTCGCCCCCGCAGCGTCCCGCAAGGATGCGACCGTTTCCTGCGAAGCTTCGAAGGCCACATCGCGTAGGCGCTCGGGCGTCGGCATGGGCAGGCGCACGAACACGATGGTGCCGAGACCCTCCTGGGAGCGCAGGCGAAGGGAACCCCCGTGCAACTCGGCCATGGACCGGGCGATGGCGAGGCCGAGGCCCGAGCCCTTGTAGGTGCGGGTCAGGTTCGTCTCGACCTGCTGGAACGGAGCGCCGAGGCGGCGCAGGGCTGCCTTGGGGATGCCGATGCCCGTATCCTCGATGAAGATGTTCACGGCATCCCCCATCGGCCGGGCCTTCACGACGATCCGCCCATCGCCTTCCGGCGTGAACTTCACCGCGTTCTGAACGAGGTTGAGCAGGATCTGGTGCAGGGCGCGCTCGTCGGCCAGCACCGAGAGGCCCTCGACCAGGTCGACATGGATGCTGAGGGATTTCGCCCGCGCCGGCTCGGCCACGAGCTTCAGGGCCGCCTCGATGGCTCCCGGCAAGCCGATCTCGCGGCGTACCAGTTTCACCCGGTGCGATTCGATGCGCGACATGTTCAGGATGTCGTCGATGACCGACAGGAGGTAATCTCCACTCGCACGGATGTCCTGGCAGTAATCCGTGTAACGCGACGAGCCGAGGGCTCCGTACACCCCGGTTTCCATGAGTTCGGCGAAGCCCATGATCGCGTTGAGCGGTGTGCGAAGCTCGTGGCTCATATTGGCGAGGAACTCGGATTTCGCCTGGTTGGCCGTCTCGGCCTGGGCCTTTTGATCGAGGTAGCGCTCTGCGAGGTCGGCGAGTTGCTGAGTCTGGAGTTCGAGGGTGCGGCGCGACCGCTTGAGGTCCTTCACGGTCGCGATGAGTTCGCGCTCGGAGGCCACGAGTTGTTCCTGGTGGCGCTTCAGACTGGTGATGTCCGTACCGACGGAGACGTAGCCGCCATCCTTGGTGCGGCGTTCGCTGATCTGGAGCCAACGGCCGTCCGTGAGTTCGGCCTCGAAGGTACGGGCGGTTGCGCCCGAATGCTCGAGTTCGCGCATCTCGCGACGGATCGGCGGAAGCACACCGCGGCCCATGATCTCGGCGTAGCGCCGCCCCGGAACAGCATCCTCGTGACTCAGGGCATGGAGATCGCGGAACTTCGAATTGCACAGGACGAGACGGTTGCCGGTGTCCCAGAGGACGAACGCCTCGGAAATGGCCTCGACGGCGTCGCGCAGGCGCATATCCGCGGTGGCGTTCAGTTCGGCCAGGTTGCGTTGCTCGGTGACGTCGAGGGCGATGCCGACGAGATGGCGACCGCCGGCCACCGTGTCCGGTACGATCTCGGCCCGCATCCGCATCCAAGTCCAGACGCCCGAGGCGGACCGGATCCGGAACTCGTGGTCGACGGTGGACTGGCTCGCGGCGAGGTGGCGCGCCAAGCTGTACAGGTCACCGTCATCGGGATGGACCAGGGCGTTGACGTCGCCGAAGGACAGGAACTCGCGCTCGCGGCGATAACCCAGCAAGGCGTACATCGAGTCCGACCAGTAGATCCGCCCACGGGGGATGTCCCAGTCCCATAATCCGCACCGGCCGCGTCCGAGCGCCGTATCGAGGCGCTGCTTGATCTGCTCGCACACTCGATCGACCGCATAGGCCCGCCGAGTCTGCAGGACGTATGCAATACCGGTCCCGACGATGACCAGGGCCGCCGCCCCAAGCAGGATCACGTGGTTGCGCATCCTGGCGTTCCAGGCCGCGGTCACAGCTGCGATGGGTTGCAGGACGGCGACCTGACCGCGTCCGTTCGGCAGACTGCGAAGCGCAGCGAGGGCCGGGGCGCGGTCGGCGAGATCCAACGTCATCACCCCCGCCCGCTCCCCGAGGGTCGTGAGCGCCTGCATCTCTCCGAGGTGCTCCGTGAGAGTACGGCTTCCGGCCCAGGGGGGGGCGGACGCGACGATGCTGTCGTCGGTGCCGACGATGAGGATCTGTCGGCCGAGCGGCAGAAGATGCGGCGGCAGAAGTGCTGCGAGACGACCCTTCATCGCGGCCTCGTCCGTGTCGCCCTGGCCGAGGGACGCCGCGACAAGCCGGGTCAGTGCGTCGATCTCAGTGACCGCACGCCCGAGAGTATCCTGGCGCTGTGCATTGAGATGGAGGCATTCCACCGTCGCCAGGCAAGCGAGGAAAGCCGCCAGCAGGGCCGGAAGGGCGACACGCAGCCAGGTTTCCGCCCGCACGAACCGGATGTGCGTCGTGGTCTGTGGGCGATGGATGCCGAGGATCGTATCCGCACGCGCGGAGAGGGAAGCGGAATCCGCCTCCAGCATGATATGTCTCCGCAGCTATGGTGAAACGTCTGGGAAGCGTGACCGTGTCGCGCTTCGAATCGCATTCATAACACCATTTTCACGGCCGAGTTGTCCACGCTTTTTTATGCTTCTGTTAATCCTGACAGGAGACCCATCTGCGTGCAGAGAAGCTTGGTAAGTACTGGAATACCTGTTTCTCTACAACGGCTTGTCAGTTGTCAAGCATCCGCCCGACGATGTCGGAAACATCGCGGGACAGGTTGGCAAGTGAGCCGATTGCCGCAAGCGAGCGTTCCGCCTTGGCGTGGCGTTCCGGTTCCAGCATTCGCCAGGAGCCGAAGCCTGTGAGCAGCTTCGCCGCGATCTGCGGATTGGTCGCATCGAGGGTTTCGACCACCTCGGCCAGGAACGCATAGCCGGCCCCGTCCGGCCGGTTGAACTGGGTCGGATTGCCGACGCTGAAGCTGCCGACGAGGGAGCGCACCCGGTTGGGATTGGTCATGGCGAAAGCCGGGTGCGCCTGCAGGCGGCGGATCCGTTCCAGCGTGGTGTCCTCGGGGATCATCGCCTGGATCGCGAACCACTTGTCGAGCACCAGGGGCTCGTTCCGGTAGCGCTCGGCGAAAGCCGCGAATGCGGCCTCCCGAGCCGAGCCTGGGATCAGCGCCAGCACGGAGAGGGCGGCGAGGCGGTCGGTCATGGTCGTCGCGGCCTCGATCTGGGCCTGCGCGAGGCTGATTCCGGACTGCGGGTCGGCGACCGCGATGAGGTCGAGGGCGACGTTGCGCAGGGCCCGGCGTCCGGCTGAGACCGCATCCGGTGAGAACGGCGTACCGGCCGGGTCAGCGAGCGCGTCGCGCAGGCTTGTCAGGTGCGGGTACAGGCCCTGCCCGAGCTGCAGCCGCAGGGCCGTCCGCGCCCGGTGGATCGCATCCGGGTCGATGGCTTCGCCGATTGCGTTGGCGATGTCGCCCTCGCTCGGCACGGTGAGCACGAGGGCCGCATAGGCCGGATCGGTCAGGGCTTCCCCGTCGAGGAAGGCGGCGAGGGCCGCGACGAGACCATCCTGCTCCGGCGGCGGCACCGGGGAATCGGCCCGTGCGTCGGCGACGAGGCGAGCCATGGCGACATCCTGCGCCGCCTGCCACCGGTTGAACGGGTCGGTGTCGTGCGCGAGCAGAACGAGGCGGTCCGCATCGGTGATAGTCTGAACCACCCGCACGGGTGCGGAAAAGCCTCGGAACAGGGACGGAACCGGAGCCTCCGACACACCCGTGACGGTAAGACTGTCGTCGGCTCGCTCCAGGATGAAGACCCCGTTCTGGACGCGGTCGCAGGCCGCCGTGTTGAGGGGGCCGCCAGCTCCGACCAAGCCCAGCGCCACCGGAATGACGAGCGGTGGGCCCTCGCGGTCGCCGCGGAGTTCCTGCCGGAACCTTAGGGTGTAACTGCGGGCTGCCGCGTCGTAGGAGCCCTCGACGGTCACCACTGGGGTGCCGGGCCGATCGTACCAGCGCGCGAAGGCGCTGAGGTCGCGTCCAGAGACCGTCGCGAAGGCGCCGAGGAAATCTTCCACCGTCGCCGCGGTGCCGTCGCACGCCGCGAAGTAGTGATCCATCCCCTGGGCGAACGTATCCGTGCCAAGCAGCGTGCGCAGCATCCGCACGATCTCCGCACCCTTCTCGTAGACAGTGGCCGTGTAGAAGTTGTTGATCTCGGCGTAAGCTTGCGGGCGCACGGGGTGGGCGAGCGGTCCGGCATCCTCGGGAAACTGCCGAGCCCGCAGGGTACGGACCTCGCCGATGCGGTGCACCGCCCGCGAGCGCATGTCCGACGAGAATTCCTGATCACGGAAGACCGTCAGGCCCTCCTTGAGGCAGAGCTGGAACCAGTCCCGGCAGGTGATGCGGTTGCCCGACCAGTTATGGAAGTACTCGTGCGCGATGATCGCCTCGATGGCGGCGTAATCCGCGTCGGTGGCGGTCTCGGGGCTGGCGAGAACGTAGCGATCGTTGAAGATGTTGAGGCCCTTGTTCTCCATGGCGCCCATGTTGAAGTCCGACACGGCGACGACGTTGAACACATCGAGATCGTAGGCACGGCCGAACGCCGTCTCGTCCCAGGCCATGGAGCGGATGACGGCATCGAGGGCGTAGGCGGCGCGGTCCGCCTTGCCGGGCTCGACATAGATTCCGAGGTCGACGGTCCGGCCCTCGCTGGTCGTGAACCGGCCGCCGAGCCGGTCGAGGCGTCCGCCGACGAGGGCGAACAGGTAGGCGGGCTTGCGGTGGGGATCGTGCCAGACGGCGTAGTGCCGACCCGGTCCCGCTTCCCCGGCCTCGATGGGGTTGCCGTTGCCGAGCAGCACGGGCGCGTCGGCCCGGTCCGCTTCGATGCGGGTTGTGTAGACCGCCATCACGTCGGGGCGGTCGATGAAATAGGTGATCCGCCGGAAGCCGTCGGCTTCGCATTGCGTGCAGTAGACGCCGTTCGATCGATAGAGACCCATGAGCCGGGTGTTGGCGGTCGGATCGATCCGCGTGCGGATCGTCAGAGTGAAGGGTTCCTGCGGCGGCTGCGCCAGGATCAGGGCGGTTTCCGTTATCCGGTACGCGTCCGGCGCGAGGGCGACCCCGTCGAGATCGAGGGACAGCAGCGTCAGATCCTCGCCGTCGAGCACCAGTTCGGCCCCTGCTCGGCCGGCCGGGTTGGGCCGGAGCGCAAGGGTCGCCCGAACCTCCGTCGCGTGGGGGTGCAGGAGGATGTCGAGGCCGACCCGGTCGATGAGGTGATCGCTCGGCCTGTAGTCGGCGAGCCGGATCGGGATCGGGGTTTCGGTGCGCATGGAAGCCTCGCCTGTCGCAGGCCTCCCTCTTGAATCGCTTCCGTCCCGGGCGCAACGCGCGGTCGGTGCAAAGAACCGTTGCGCGAGAGACCAACGCAGATCCGTGGCGTTGACGGGACTCGCACGGCCACCACATAGGCCGCACCCTCAGGAGAATTCACGACGATGCGTTTTCTGCACACCATGGTCCGCGTGGCGGACCTCGACCAGGCGCTCGCCTTCTACGTCGATACGTTCGGCCTCACGGAGGTCCGCCGCGTGGACAACGAGAAGGGTCGTTTCACCCTCGTCTTCCTCGCAGCGCCCGGCGACGCGGCGACAGCCCGCGAGACCCAGGCGCCGGTGATCGAACTGACCCACAACTGGGACCCGGAGACCTATTCGGGGGGGCGCAACTTCGGCCACCTCGCCTACGAGGTCGACGACATCTACGCCTTCTGCACCAAGCTGCAGGAGGCGGGGATCACCATCAACCGGCCGCCGCGCGACGGCAACATGGCTTTCGTGAAGTCCCCCGATGGGATTTCCATCGAGCTGCTGCAGAAGGGTGACGCCAAGCCGCCGCAGGAGCCATGGGTCTCCATGGAGAACACCGGGTCCTGGTAGGTCCCGGAAGCCCGCGAGGCCGATGGCCTCGCGGCACCCCGATGTCAGTCGGCGCCTGCCTCGGGGGCGGGCGTAATACCGAGTTCGGCGAGTTTGGCCGACACGGTTTCGATGGGCCGCTTGAGCCTGAGGCTGATCACCGAGATCGGCACGCGTTCTCGGGCCAGACTCCGCAATTCCTGAACCTTCTCCAGTGTCCAGGCCGTCTCGTCGGTCGCCATGGTCACCTCCATCTGGTGAAGCCAAGTGGTCCGGGGCCGGCCGCGCGGAGGCGGCGAGCGCCTGTCTTTAGATTTAGCGCCCGCGTCCGGATGCGCAACCGCTCCCCGTAAATCCAAAGTCGGCGTTCCCGAATGCCGCCGGGCGCTTGACCTCATGACGGTCCGCGGCGCACATCCGCCTCGGATCAGTCGGCCGGGCGGCCGCTCCGGACCTCGCGTCCGGGGAGGAAAGTCCGGGCTCCATGGAGAGACGGTGCCGGATAACGTCCGGCGGGGGCGACCCCAGGGACAGTGCCACAGAGAGCAGACCGCCCTGTTTCACACAGGGTAAGGGTGAAAGGGTGCGGTAAGAGCGCACCGCGGACGCGGCAACGCGGACGGCATGGCAAACCCCACCGGGAGCAAGACCGAATAGGGGCGACACGATGGGCTTTGCGGCCCGTCAGGCTTCTCTCCAGGCCCGTCGCCCGGGTTGGTTGCTCGAGGCGCATCGGCAACGATCGTCCCAGAGGAATGGCCGCCACGTCAGGGGGACCCTCACGGGTCGTCCGGGCCCTACAGAACCCGGCTTAAAGGCCGACTGATCCACGCTGGTTCTGAGTTGTGGCACCCGGCAAAACACGAACACGCGGCAACGAAAAACTTACCGTCGGTTAACCTTGCTGAGGTCTGATCGGACAGGGCCAATGCGTTGCGGCCCCGTTCGTTGACGGCGCTCAGAGGCCCATGGTACCCCGATTCATCCCGTCAACGGCGATTTTCGGATCGACGGACGCAACCCGAGACTTTCGGGGCGGCGTCCCTGCAAGCGGTCGCGCTGCGCGCCGATCCGGCGATGTCCCGTCTCTCCGCGCCGCTTCACGGCGGCTCAGACTCTTGGAAGGGACGCATGCGCGGCCTCATCCCCGTCGCGTCTTCGACGCCCCCGTTTCCCGTGCTCCGCACGTTGGTCGAAGAGGCCGGGCGATGAAGCGCGTGCGCGAACCCAGACCTCCCAACGACGGGACGCCCCACGTCCCGGTGCTGCTCGCCGAAGTGCTCGCCGCCCTCGATCTGCCGGACCGGGCACTCGCGGTGGACGGCACCTTCGGGGCCGGCGGCTACACACGCGCCATGCTGGAGGCCGATCCGTCGGTTCACGTGCTCGCCATCGACCGCGATCCCGGCGCCATCGCGGACGGAGCGCCCCTGGTGGCTTCCTCGGAGGGGCGCCTCACCCTGGTGCCGGGCCGCTTCGGCACCCTCGATGGGAGTGTTCGTGATGCCGGTTGGGGGCAGGCCGATGCCGTCGTCCTCGATATCGGCGTCTCGTCCATGCAGATCGATCAGGCCGAGCGCGGCTTCTCGTTCCGCCACGACGGTCCCCTCGACATGCGGATGGAGCGCACCGGGCGCAGCGCCGCCGACATCGTCAACGACGCCGAGGAAGCCGATCTCGCCGACATCATCTACCATTACGGCGAGGAGCGCCGCTCCCGCGCCGTCGCCCGTGCCATCGTCGAAGCGCGTCGCAAGGGGCGGATCGAGACCACCGCGGCCCTGGCCGAAGTGGTCGCCAGCGTGGTCTGGGCCGATCCGGCGAGCGGCATCAATCCGGCGACGCGGACCTTTCAGGGCCTGCGCATCGCGGTGAACGACGAACTCGGCGAACTCGTCCAGGCCCTGCACGCCGCCGAGCGCATCCTGCGTCCCGGCGGGCGCCTCGCCGTGGTCACCTTCCATTCCCTTGAAGACCGCATCGTCAAGCAGTTCTTCTCCGCTCGGAGCGGTCGGACGGCACAAGGCTCGCGCCACCTGCCGAGCCTGGAGGTGCCGGCACCCCGCAGTTTCATGGCCGTGACCAAGGGCCCTGTGCTGCCTTCCGAATCCGAAATCCATGCCAACCCGCGCGCCCGTTCGGCCAAGCTGCGCGCGGTGGAACGCACGGACGCGCCCGCGCCCGCGCCCCTGGCCGCCATCGAGGCCCTCGCTTCCCTGCCGGAGCGGACAGTCAGGAGCGCACGCCGGTGATCCGTCTGCTGAACGTCATGGCGGTTCTCGGGCTCATCGGCTCGGCGATCTACGCCTACTCGATCAAGTACGACACCCTGTATCAGGCCGGGCAGGTCTCCAAGGCCCGCAGCCAGCTCCACCGCGAGCGTCAGGCCATCGCGGTCCTGCGGGCCGAGTGGCAGTTGCTGACCCGGCCCGACCGGCTTCAGGCGGCGGTGGCGCGCCATCTGGCGCTTGAGCCCATCGGCACGTCCCATCTTGGGCGCCTGTCGGACCTCCCGGCGCGTCCCGAGCGCGGCGACGAAATCGGTCGACTGCTCGCGGCGACCGCGACGCCGAAGGAAAAGCCCGGTCTGAACGAGCCGCGCACCACCGGCTCGATCACGACCCGCACCGTGACCACCCGCACGACGACGACCAGAACCCCGACAACGGCTTCGAGGTAGCACCCGTGTCGCAAGACGTTATTCCGGACGCCGCTCCGCCCGAGGCCGAGTCGATGCGAGAGCACGAGTCGCTGCCAGGGGCCCTGGTCGAAGTCCCCGTGGCGGAGCCGCCTCCTCCAGCGCCGCGCGGAAACCGCGTCGTCGCCCTGGCGCGGGCGATGTTCCATCTCGCCATCGAGCGGAGCTATGCCCGCGTCGGTCTCGTCGGCCTTGGCTTCGCCGCCGTGTTCGCGACCATCGGCGTGCGCCTGGTCTATCTCGCGGCGTTCCCGGAGACGGACAACTCGGACAAGCGCGTCGCCGCCTCCGCCACCACGGCGATCCGGCCCGATATCGTCGACCGCAACGGCGAGATCCTGGCCACCGATATCCGCACGGTGTCGGTCTTCGCCGAGCCGCGCAACATCGTCGACAAAGACGAGGCGGTGGAACTGCTCACCGCCGTCCTGCCCCAGCTCAACGCCAACGACCTGCGTACCAAGCTCTCGGCCCGCGTCGGATCGACCGGCAAGGAGAAGGGCTTCGTCTGGGTCAAGCGCGAGATCACCCCGAAGCAGCAGGCCGAAGTCCACCGCCTCGGCATCCCCGGCATCGGCTTCCTGCCCGACCACAAGCGTGTCTACCCCAACGGGGTCGCGGCGGCCCACATCATCGGCATCACCAACCTAGACAACCTCGGCATCGCGGGCATCGAGAAATACATCGATACGCAGGGCAACAAGGCGCTCAACGAGTTCGGCCTCGTGGCGAAACAGACCGACCTCAAGCCGGTGCAGCTCTCCATCGATCTGCGGGCGCAGTTTGCGCTCCGCGACGAGCTCGCCTGGGGTGTCGATCACTTCAAGGCCAAGGCTGCCGCCGGCATGATCCTCGACGTGACCACCGGCGAGGTGATCGCGCTGGCATCGCTCCCGGATTTCGACCCCAACGACCCGGCAGACGCCCTGTCGTCCGACCGCATCAACCGCATGAACGTCGGCGTCTACGAGATGGGGTCGACCTTCAAGGCGATGACCCTGGCCATGGCGCTCGATTCGGGCAAATACAACGTCAATTCGACCTTCGACACCCGGGGCGGCGTGCTGACCTGGGGCCGGCAGAAGATCCACGAATATCACGGCACCAACCGCACCATCACCATGCCGGAGGTGTTCACGCACTCGTCGAACATCGGCTCGGCCAAGATGGCCCTCGGCGTCGGCGTGCCCGGTCACAGGGCGTTCCTGAAGAAGATGGGTCTCACCGACCGTATGCGGACGGAACTGCCGGAGAGCGCCGAACCCATCGTTCCCCAGCGCTGGACCGAGATCAACACCATCACCATCGCGTTCGGCCACGGCCTCGCGGTGGCGCCGCTCCAGGCGGCCGCGGCGGTGGGTGCCATCACCAATGGCGGCAACCTCATCGTGCCGACCTTCCTCAAGACCACCGAAGCCGAGGCCCTGAAGAAGGCGACCCGGGTGCTCAAACCCGAGACCAGCGAGGCCATGCGCTTCATCATGCGCCTCAATGCCGTCGAAGGTTCGGCCAAGAAGGCCTCGATTCCGCTGTACTACGTCGGCGGCAAGACCGGCACCGCCGAGAAGGTCATCCACGGGCGCTACGTGAAGAACCGCCTGTTCACCACCTTCATGGCCGCCGCGCCCATGAACGCTCCGAAATACCTCTTCGTGACCATCATGGACGAGCCCCAGGGCCTCCCGGAATCGGGCGGCTACGCCACCGCCGCCTGGAACTCTGGCGTGGTCACGGGCCGCGTCATCGAGCGCGTTGCCCCGATCCTCGGCCTGCCGCCGCAATTCGATCCGCCGGTGAAGCCGTTCCCCCTGATGGTCAAGCTCGGCGCCTATCACGCCACCCAGGTGGACGGACGATGACCGGGGCCACCCTCGGCAGCCTGTTCCCCGAAGCGGCCGGCGATGCGACGCCGGTCTCCGGACTGACGGCGGATTCCCGCAAGGTCGAACCGGGCTTCGTGTTCGTGGCCGTGCCCGGCACGGTGGCCGATGGACGTCGCTTCGTCGCTGGCGCCGTCGCGGCGGGCGCCGTCGCGGTGGTGGGGGAGGGCGACCGCCCGGCCGGTCTCGACCTGGCCTGTCCTTACGTCGCCGTCGACGACGTGCGGCGGAGCCTGGCCCTTGCGGCGCGCAACTTCTCCGGCCGGCAGCCGACCCGCATCGTGGCCGTCACCGGCACCAGCGGCAAGAGTTCGGTCACGGACTTCGTCCGTCAGATCCTGTCGCGGCTCGGATGTGAATCGGCCAGCCTCGGCACGGTGGGCATCGTCACCAACCGGGGCGCCACCTACGGCTCCCTGACGACGCCGGACCCCGTGACCCTGCAGGCGACGCTGGCGCGGCTGGCGGCCGACGGCATCACGGACCTCGCCGTGGAGGCCTCCTCCCACGGCATCGAGCAGCGCCGCCTCGACGGCGTCGAACTCTCCGCCGTCGCGTTCACCAATCTCGGGCGCGACCATCTCGATTATCACGCCACCCTCGACGATTACCTCGCGGCCAAGCTGCGGCTGTTCACGACACTTGCCCAGCCCGGCATTCCGGCGGTGATCAACGCCGACGGCGCCTACGCCAAGGTGGTCATCGCGGCCGCCCTGGCGCGGGGCTTGAGCCTGCGCACGACCGGACGGGCCGGCGAATCCGTTCGGCTCCTCGCCGCGCGGACGGAGGGCTTCTGCCAGCACCTCGACGTGCTCGCTCCAGGCCTTGGCGGACAGACTCAGTATGCGGTGCGCCTTCCCCTTGTCGGAGGGTTTCAGGTCGAGAACGCCCTCCTCGCCGCCGGTCTCGCCCTGGCGACCCCGGCCGGCGAGGCCGATCCGGCCGGCGTGATCGCAGCGCTGGAACATCTCACGGGCGTGCCCGGCCGCATGGAGCGGATCGGCGAGGCGAACGGCGCCCTCTGCCTCGTCGACTACGCCCACAAGCCGGAAGCCCTCGAAGGCGTCCTCACGGCGTTGCGTCCGTTCGCGACGGGGCGCCTCGTCTGTGTGTTCGGCTGTGGCGGAGACCGCGACCGGGGCAAGCGCCCGATCATGGGCGCCATCGCGGCCAAGGGCGCCGACTGGGCGATCGTCACCGACGACAACCCGCGCTCCGAGGATCCGGCTGCGATCCGCGCCGAGATCCTGGCGGCTGCGTCCGACGCGACTGAGATCGGCGACCGCGCCGAGGCGATCCGTACGGCCGTCCGGGGTCTGTCGCCCGGCGACGTCCTCGTGGTGGCCGGCAAGGGCCATGAAACCGGCCAGATCGTCGGCACAACCGTCCTGCCGTTCTCGGACCACGACGTGCTCCGGGCGGCCATCGCGGAGCGTGCGGCATGAATTCCCCCCTGTCCGACGTGCCTCTCTGGACGGGGCAAGCCCTCGAGGCCGCCACCGGCGGGACCCTGCACGGTGACCCGAAGCCCATCACGGGCGCCTCCATCGACACGCGCAGCCTGCAGCCGGGCGACCTGTTCTTCGCCATTCGTGGGGAGGCCCGCGACGGCCACGACTTCGTGCGCGATGCCCTGTCGCGCGGGGCCGCCGCCGCCGTGGTCGCGGCCGATCGCGCGGCGGAATTCGGCGGAGCCGGTGCGGTGCTGGCCGTCTCGGGCGCGAGCGACGACCCCGTCCTCGACGCCATGCGGGCGCTCGGCCTCGCCGCCCGCGCCCGTACCAAAGCCGGTATCGTCGCGGTGACGGGGTCGGTGGGCAAGACCGGCACCAAGGAGGCCCTGCGCCACGTGCTGTCGGCGCAGGGGCGCACCCATGCCTCCATCGCGTCCTACAACAACCACTGGGGCGTGCCCCTGACGCTCACACGCATGCCGGCCGACGCCGATTACGGCGTGTTCGAGATCGGCATGAACCACCCCCGGGAGATCGTGCCGCTCGCCGCCATGGTCCGGCCGGACATCGCCCTGGTGACCACCGTGGAGCCCGTGCACATCGAGCACTTCGCCTCGCTGTCGGCCATCGCCGACGCCAAGGGCGAGATCTTTTCCGGGCTGCGCGCCGGCGGCACCGCGATCCTCAACCGCGACAACCCGAGCTTTTCGCGATTGCTGGCGCACGCGCAGGCGTCCGATGCCGGCCGGGTCGTCAGCTTCGGCGAGCACCCCGAGGCCGATGTCCGGGCGCTCCGCATCGTCCTGCGGCCCGACCTCTCCGTGGTCGACGCCGTGGTGATGGGGATTCCGGTGACCTACCAACTCGGCACCCCGGGACGGCACACGGCGATGAATTCGCTGGGCGTCATGGCGGTGGTCCACGCGCTCGGGGCCGACCTCGCCATGGCCGCCCTGTCGCTGGCGGCACTCCGGCCGCCCGTGGGGCGCGGCGAACGCACGGCCTTACGGATCGGGGAAGGCGAGGCCTTCCTTGTCGATGAGAGCTACAACGCCAATCCGGCCTCCATCCGGGCGGCTCTGGCCACCCTTTCGGCCATCGAGACCGGCCCGCGCGGACGCCGCATCGCCGTTCTGGGCGACATGCTGGAACTCGGGCCCGCCGGTGCGGACCATCACCGCGACCTCGCCGACGCCGTCGAGAAAGCGAACGTCGACCTCGTCTTCACCGCCGGCCCGCTCATGCGTCACCTGTTCGAGGCGCTTCCCTTGAGCCGACGCGGCACCTGCGCGGCGACCTCGGGCGAACTCCTCGATTCCGTGCTCGGCATCCTGCGGACCGGAGACGCCGTGATGGTGAAGGGATCCAACAGCATCCGCATGGGCCGGATTGTCGAAGCTCTCAAAGCCCGGTACGCGAACCCCGGACAAGCTGCGACGGCTCAGACGGTCGTTCGCTGAGACGCCCGCTCACGGCCGGGAGGGCGGGGTCCGCGGCCCCGCCTGTCCGGAATTGATCCTCGAAAACCGCGGCCAGGTGCTGGATGCTGTATCTTCTGTCGGACTTGAGCGGCACCCTGTCGCCGCTCAACGTCTTCCGCTACATCACCTTCCGCACCGGCGGCGCGCTGTTCACGGCGGGCCTGTTCGTGTTCTGGTTCGGGCCGCTCATCATCTCGCTCCTGCGCCTGCGCCAGGGCAAGGGCCAGCCCATCCGCGAGGATGGACCGCAATCGCACCTGCTGACGAAGCGCGGCACGCCCACCATGGGCGGTTTGATGATCCTGGCCGGCGCCATCGTGGCGATCCTGCTCTGGGCCAACCCGCGCAACCACTACGTCTGGGTGGTGCTGGCCGTGACCCTGGGGTTCGGCGCCATCGGCTTCTACGACGATTACCTCAAGGTGACGAAGCAGTCGCACAAGGGTTTCTCGGGCCGCTTCCGCCTGCTGCTGGAAGCGGCCATCGCGCTCGCCGCCTGCACGGTCATCGCGGTGTACTCGCCGGCCGCCCTGCAGAACCACCTCGCGTTTCCGGTGTTCAAGGACGCGCTGCTGAACCTCGGCTGGTTCTACGTGCTGTTCGCCGCCTTCGTCATCGTGGGCGCGGGCAATGCCGTGAACATGACCGACGGCCTCGACGGCCTCGCCATCGTGCCGGTGATGATCGCCTGCGGCACCTTCGGGGTCATCGCCTACCTCGTCGGCAACGTCTTCACCGCCGGATACCTCCAGGTGAACTACGTCCGCGACACCGGCGAACTCGCGGTGGTCTGCGGTGCGGTGATCGGGGCGGGCCTCGGCTTCCTGTGGTTCAACGCGCCGCCGGCCCAGATCTTCATGGGCGATACCGGCTCGCTGGCGCTCGGCGGTCTGCTCGGCACCGTGGCGGTGGCCACCAAGCACGAGATCGTCCTCGCCATCGTGGGCGGCCTGTTCGTCCTCGAGATGATGTCGGTGATCATCCAGGTCGCGTCGTTCAAGCTCACCGGTAAGCGGGTCTTCCGCATGGCGCCGATCCATCACCATTTCGAGCAGAAGGGCTGGAAGGAGCCGCAGGTCGTGATCCGGTTCTGGATCATCGCCGTGATCCTGGCACTCGCCGGTCTCGCCACCCTGAAGCTGCGCTGATGACGCCCGCCTCCTGCTTCGCCGGCCGCAAGGTCGCCCTGTTCGGCCTCGGTGGCTCCGGCCTCGCCACCCTGCGGGCCCTGCGGTCCGGCGGGGCCGATGTGCTGGCCTGGGACGACAGCCCGGAAAGTGCGGCGCGGGCTCGCGAACAGGGGTTCACCGTCTCGGACCTGCACGCGGCCGACTGGACGGAGTTCGCGGCCCTCATTCTCGCTCCCGGCGTACCCCTGACCCATCCGGTCCCGCACTGGACCGTGGACAAGGCGCAGGCCGCCGGCATCGAGATCATCGGCGACATCGAGCTGTTCTGCCGCGAGCGGGCCCGGATCGCACCCGCCGCCCCCTTCGTGGCCATCACGGGCACGAACGGCAAATCGACAACCACGGCTCTCATCGCGCACATCCTCGGCCGAGCCGGCCGGGACGTGCAGATGGGCGGCAACATCGGCACCGCCATCCTGTCCCTTGCGCCGCCCGCGCCGGACCGCATTCACGTCATCGAGCTGTCCTCGTTCCAGATCGACCTGACGCCGTCGCTGAATCCCGGCATCGGCGTGCTCCTCAACGTCACCCCCGACCACCTCGACCGCCACGGCACCCTGGAGCTCTACGCCGCCATCAAGGCACGCCTGATCGCCGGCTCGGCCCTCGCCGTCGTCGGCATCGACGACGCCCCGAGCCGGGCCATCGCCGATGGGGTCACGGGCGCCATCGTGCGGGTGCACGTGGGGGAGGGGATGCCGGAAGGAAGCCTCGCAGCCCGCGACGGATGCGTGTTCGGGGCGGACGGCACGGTCCTCGCCGATCTCGACGGGATCGGCACCCTGCGCGGCGCCCACAATTGGCAGAACGCCGCCGTGGCCATCGCCGTGGTCCAAGCCCTCGGCCTCGACGCCGAGGCCATCCTGGCTGGTTTGAAGACCTTCCCGGGCCTGCCCCACCGCATGGAGGAGGTCGGCCGCCGCGGTCGGGTGCTGTTCGTCAACGATTCCAAGGCGACCAACGCCGACTCGACGGAGAAGGCGCTCACCGCCTTTCACGACATTCACTGGATCCTCGGCGGCAAGGCCAAGGCGGGGGGCATCGAACCGCTCGTGCCGCTGTTCGGCCGGGTCGCCCACGCCTACCTCATCGGCGCGGCGAGCGACGCCTTCGCCGCCACCCTGGAGGGGCGGGTGCCCTACACCCGCTGCGGCACCCTCGACGTCGCCACCGAGAAGGCTGCGGACGCGGCAGCGGCGTCCGGGGCGGCCGAACCCGTGGTGCTGCTTTCCCCGGCCTGTGCTTCCTACGACCAGTTCAGGAGCTTCGAGGATCGGGGCGACCGGTTCCGGGATCTCGTGCGCCGCCTCACTCAGTAGACTGACGGCGTTCGACGCCTCGGCGATCGGTTTCATCGGGGCTTAACCGCCGCGGTCGCATGGTCCGTCTCCAGTCGGCATGCTGCCGCGTTCGAGACCGCGCCACGATGAAGCAGATCGTCTCCGTGCAGGTTCTACGGGGTCTCGCCGCCCTCATGGTCGTCTTCGGACACGCCCAGCACCACGCCTTCGTGCAGAGCGGGAAGCTCGGCGGATCCTTCGAGCGCGTGCACCTGCTCCCCTGGGGCGCGGGCGTCGACATCTTCTTCGTCATCTCCGGTTTCATCATGGTCTACGCCTCCGAGAAGCTGTTCGGACGGCAGGGGGCCGCGAGCGAGTTCCTCGGCCGGCGTGTGGCCAGGATCGTCCCGCTCTACTGGATCTTCACCGCCCTCTACGTGGCGGTTGTGAGCATCGGGCTTGCCGGCACCACCAAGGAGGCCGCCGGTCCCACCACCATCCTGGCGTCGTTCGGCTTCTGGCCGGCCTTCGCGCCCGGACAGTCCGTTCCGCTGCCGGTCTTGGAACTCGGATGGACCCTCAATTACGAGATGTTCTTCTACCTGCTGTTCGCCGTGTTCATCGGTCTGCGGCGCGAGCGGGCGGTGATGGCGGCCGCAGCCACTCTCGGCGCCCTCGTTGTCGTGGGGCTAATGATGCAGCCGAGCGCGGCGGCGCCGTTCTTCTGGACGCGCCCGATCATCCTCGAGTTCGGGTTCGGAATGGGCCTCGCCCTCCTGCTTCGCAACGGCGTCTTGCTTTCGGGCCTCGCCCGGAGCGTTCTCCTCGCCGGCGGCTTCGCGATCCTGTTCGTCGACCCCATCGACTCCGCCCATCAGGCCATGGGATGGACGACACCGAACGATATCGCGCGGGTGATCGGCTGGGGTCTCCCCGCCGCCCTCATCGTCGCCGCCGCCGTGCTCGGTCGCCAAGCCGGTCCGTCGCCGCTGGCGCGGCTCGGCCTTCTCCTCGGCGATGCCTCCTACGTGCTGTACCTCAGCCACCCCTTCGTGATCGTCGGAACCCGCAAGGCGGCGCAAGCGGCCGGCCTGGAACAGCCATCGACCCTTTGGCCCATCGTCGCCGTCACGCTCGTGGCGTCCTGCGTCGTCGCGGTGATGATCCATCGCTGGATCGAAAGGCCGGTGACCGGCTTCGTTCAAGGGCTCCTCGTCCGCCGAGGGGCGCCGACGCCACTCACCGCCTGAGGCACGGGACGATTATCGCGGAAAAATCCGGACGGGCGCGTCCTTAAGGCTTCGCTGACACGCCTGTTCCATACTGAGGGGCAGCCGCACGCCTCGCGGCGGATTGGACGAAGACGATGGCAGCGGGCTGGGCAGGGAGCACGTTCGATGGCGGCGCGGCGACGCCAGCGCGCCACGCCATATCGGCTCCCCTCGAGTCCCTCGGTTACCTCCTCTTCGCGCTGTTCATCTTCTTCACGTGCTTCACGTTCATGAAGCCGTCGCCCTATGATTTTCTTGCGCCGCCGACCATTCTGCTCTGGTTTCTGCTGGACATCAGGCTCTATCGCGCAACGATCATCATTGTTGCGCTGCTTCTGATCTATCTCGCCGCGATCCTCGTCTCGCTGATCCCCTATTTCGATGAAGTCCTTCCGGTCGAGTGGACCTATCAGACCGTCTATCTCGGGATCACGGGCATCTTCTTCGTGATGTTCTTCTCGGACGACACCGCCAAGCGCGTGACGTTCGGGCTCAAAGCGTATCTGGCTGGCTGCCTGTTCGCCGCGATCTGCGGCATCCTCAGCTATTTCGACATTGTCGGCGAAGCCATCCTGTACAAGATGGACGGTCGGGCCTCAGGCGTCTTCCAGGATCCCAACCTCCTGGGGTCGTTCCTCATCCTGTCGGCTCTGTATCTCATCCGCGGATTGCTAGTGGGAGAAACGCGACGGGTCTTCCTGTCCGTGGCGGCCCTGCTGGTCATTCTCGCCTGTGTCTTCCTTTCGTTCTCGCGCGGGTCCTGGGGCGCTTGTGTCATCGGCATCGCGCTGACCGTCGGGCTGACCTGGGCGACTACCCCGTCCCGGATCGTCCGTCGGCGCATCGCGCGCCTGTCGGCCCTGGCGATGGTCGTCGGCGCGCTGCTTATCGGGGGCCTCCTCTCCGTCGACAGCATTGCCGAACGCTTCACCGACCGGGCCCAGGTCACGAAGAGCTACGACGAAGGCGAGACCGGGCGGTTCGGCAATCAGCGCCGGGGCATCCCGATGCTCATCGATCGTCCCCTCGGTTTCGGGCCCTTGCGGTGGCGGCTGGTCTTCGATCTCGACCCGCACAACACCTATATCGGCGGGTTCGCCAACGGAGGCTGGATCGGCGGATTCGCCTTCCTGGGCATCGTGTTGACGACGACGTTCGTCGGGTTTCGCCTTTGCCTCCAGCCCTCGCCGTATCAGGGGCTGAGCCAGGTCGTGTTTCCGGCGCTCCTGATGTTCTTCCTCCAGGCGTTCCAGATCGACATCGAGAAGTGGCGCCACGTCTACATGATGCTCGGGATGGTGTGGGGCCTCGAAGCCGCCCGCCTGGCCTGGCGTGCCGGCCGCCACGACGCCGACGCGCAGCTTCCCGGAGTTTCATAAGTTTCATGCCCCGAACACAGCCCGCCCGGACCAGCGGCGAGGCTTGAAACCTGCCGAATGCAGGTGATCCTGCACGAAATCTTCGCGCGATGGTGCGGCGCACAAATATCCGTAGCTTAAAATCTGATCGGACGTTTGCGCTTCACGGCGAAGTTTGGCACTCAAGGAGAGCAATTCCGGGGAGGAATGCGATCACACCATCGGGCTTCACGTCCCATGCGCGCCAATCACGAGGCAAGCCAGGACGACGAACCAGGACCACACGGCAAGCCAAGCCCATAAACCGCGCCCGACGGCTGAGGGATCATCTCGCGATCACCCAAGGACGGTACGAATGACCGCATTGCTGCTGATCATCCTGGGCGGGCTCTGCGCCGTCGCCTACGGCATCGTCACGATCAACGACGTCCTGCGCCGAGACGCCGGCACCCAGCGCATGCAGGAGATCGCCGGTGCCATCGCGGAGGGCGCGCAGGCCTACCTGCGCCGGCAATACGCCACCATCGCCGCCGTCGGTCTCGTACTGTTCGTCGCCCTGGCTTTCTTCCTCGGCCTCAAGGTCGCGATCGGGTTCCTCATCGGCGCAGTTCTCTCGGGCGCCGCCGGCTTCATCGGCATGAACGTGTCCGTGCGCGCCAACGTCCGCACGGCCCAGGCCGCCTCGACCTCGCTCGGGGCGGGCCTCGACGTGGCGTTCAAGTCGGGCGCCGTCACCGGGATGTTCGTCGCCGGCCTCGCGCTCCTCGGGGTCGCCCTGTACTACGGCTACCTCACCCGCATCGCCGGACTGGCGCCCGCCAGCCGAGAGGTCATCGACGCCCTGGTGGCCCTCGGCTTCGGCGCCTCGCTCATCTCGATCTTCGCGCGCCTCGGCGGCGGCATCTTCACCAAAGGCGCCGACGTCGGCGGCGACCTCGTCGGCAAGGTCGAGGCCGGGATTCCGGAAGACGACCCGCGCAACCCCGCCACCATTGCCGACAACGTCGGGGACAATGTCGGCGATTGCGCCGGGATGGCCGCCGACCTGTTCGAGACCTACGCAGTGACCGTAGTCGCCACCATGGTGCTGGCGGCGATCTTCTTCGCCGGGCAGACCGACGTCGCCGGCCGCAACGTCCTGGAGGCGATGCTGCTCTATCCCCTGGCCATCGGCTCGGCCTGTATCCTCACCTCTATCGCGGGCACCTACGCGGTCCGGCTCGGCGCCAACCAGTCGATCATGGGCGCCCTCTACAAGGGCCTGATCACCGCCGGCGCCCTCTCCATCGGCGCCATCGCGCTCGTGAACTTAGCCCTGTTCGGCAGCTTCTCCACCACCTTCACCACCAATGCGGGGGTGAGCTTCACCTCCGGCGGCCTGCTCGGCTGCGCCGTCATCGGCCTCGTCATCACGGCGCTCATCGTGGTGATCACCGAGTACTACACCGGCACTAACTTCCGGCCGGTCAAATCCATCGCCGACGCCTCGGTGACGGGCCACGGCACCAACGTGATCCAGGGCCTGGCGGTCTCGCTCGAATCCACCGCCCTGCCGGCCCTCGTCATCGTGGCGGGCATCATCGGCACCTACTCGCTCGCGGGCCTGTTCGGCATCGCCATCGCGGTCACCGCCATGCTGGCGCTCGCCGGCTTCATCGTGGCCCTCGACGCCTTCGGACCCGTGACCGACAATGCCGGCGGCATCGCCGAGATGGCGGGCCTGCCCCCGGAGGTCAGGAAATCCACGGACGCCCTCGACGCGGTCGGCAACACCACCAAGGCGGTGACCAAGGGCTACGCCATCGGCTCGGCCGGTCTCGGCGCCCTGGTGCTGTTCGCCGCCTACACCTCGGACCTGAACTACTTCATCGCCAACGCGAGCCCGACCCAGTACCGCTTCTTCCAAGGCGTCACCGTCGATTTCTCGCTCTCAAACCCCTACGTCGTCGTCGGCCTGCTGCTCGGGGGCCTAATTCCGTTCCTGTTCAGCGGCATGGCGATGACGGCGGTGGGGCGTGCCGCCGGCGCCGTGGTGGAGGAGGTCCGCCGCCAGTTCCGCGAGAAGCCCGGCATCATGCTCGGGACCGACCGGCCGGATTACGGCCGGGCCGTCGATATGCTCACCCGGGCGGCGATCAAGGAGATGATCCTGCCCTCGCTCCTCCCGGTGCTGTCGCCCATCGTCCTGTTCTTCGCGATCCAGGCCATCGCCGGCAAGAGCCAGGCTTTCGCCACCGTTGGCGCCTCGCTCCTCGGCGTGATCCTCACGGGCCTTTACGTCGCCATCTCGATGACGTCGGGCGGCGGCGCCTGGGACAACGCCAAGAAGTACATCGAGGACGGGCACCACGGCGGCAAGGGTTCGGAGGCCCACAAGGCGGCCGTCACCGGCGATACCGTCGGCGATCCCTACAAGGACACCGCCGGCCCCGCCGTGAACCCGGCGATCAAGATCACCAACATCATCGCCCTCCTGCTCCTGGCTGTGCTGGCGCATTACTGACTGATGATAGCGGAACCAATGATCCGATTTCGGACACCAAAGTTCCCTACTTGAGCAACCTAGAGTATTGGGCCGCCCGGTGGAGATCGGGCGGCCCTTTTCGTCGCGCTGCAGATCTGGATAGGCTTGGAGGTGGGGGTACCGGCCCCCGGGATCGGCGTACCACCCTGATGTAGTAGTGCGTATATACCAGAAAGACCGAGCTTGGCCGGAACAAGAT
Source organism: Methylobacterium sp. Leaf87 (assembly GCF_001422775.1). NCBI lineage: Bacteria > Pseudomonadati > Pseudomonadota > Alphaproteobacteria > Hyphomicrobiales > Methylobacteriaceae > Methylobacterium > Methylobacterium sp. Leaf87. The sequence goes on from NZ_LMMI01000018.1 coordinate 26,455, forward strand.
TGTGCACGATCAGTTCCTGATCCGCTGCCGACGCATCGCGATGCCGGGCCTGCAACCCGTCACGTCGCCCCCGCCGAGGATCTCGCGGGCCGTCGCAAACCCATTAGAACAAGCCGGAGAACTATCATGGTCGACACGCACCGCATCACGGGTGCCGCGAGGGATATCGCGGGCAAGGCCCAGGGCGCCATCGGCGATCTGGTCGGGTCGCGCGACGACTCGGTCAAGGGACGTCTCCGCGAGGCCCAGGGATCGGCCGAGAACCTCTACGGGCAGGTCAAGGACACAGCCCGGCACGTCGCCGATGAGGTCTCCGACTACGCCGAGGACGCCTACGACCAAGGCAAGCGCCAGCTGCATGAGGTCCACGAGCGCTCCACGGAATGGCCGCATGCGTCCCTCGTCGTCGCCGGCCTCGTCGGGTTCGGTCTCGGCCTCCTGGTGGCGAAGCTCTGAAATCCCCCCCCTCTCTCACCTTCTGACAATCCGGAGTTTCCAGTGACCGCCTCGCCCATCGTCCACCCGACCCCCGTCGCCGCCAGCGACACCCGCACCGTCCTGCTGAATCAGGTGTCGTGGGGTGCCATTTTCGCCGGCTCCGTCACCGCGCTCGTGGCCCAGGTCATCCTCAACATGGTCGGCGTCGGTGTCGGTCTCTCCAGCGTGAGCACCACCGCCGGCGACAACCCGGCCGCCTCGACCCTGTCTATGGGCGCCGGCATCTGGTTCGTCGGGTCCGGCATCGTCGCGGCTCTGGCTGGCGGCTTCCTCGCCGGCCGCCTCTCGGGCAAGCCCATCACCGGCACCGCCGGGCTGCATGGCCTCGTGTCGTGGGCGGTCACCACCCTCGTGGTGCTCTACCTGCTCACCTCCGCGGCCGGCGGCCTCATCGGCGGCGCCTTCTCGGGCGTAACCAGCGCGCTCGGCGGGGCCGGCTCGCTCGTCGGCGGTACCGTGCAGACGGCGGCCCAGGCCGCTGCCCCGTCGCTGTCGAAGATCTCGAACCCGCTCGACGGCATCGAGCAGTCGGTCCGCAACCAGGCCGCCGGCCAGGACCCGCAGGCCGCCAAGGATGCCGCCGTCGCCGCGATCCGCGCCGTGTTCACGAGTGACCCGGCCCAGAAGGCCCAGGCCGAGAACCGCGCCGCCGACGCGCTGGACAAGGCCAAGGGCATCCCGGCCGATCAGGCCAAGGCCCAGATCCAGGACTACAAGAAGCAGTACGAAGAGACCGTCGCCACGGCCAAGGTGAAGGCCGAGCAGGCCGCCGTCGCCGCCAAGTCCGCCGCCACCCAGGGCGCGTTCTACGGGGCCCTCGCCCTGATCCTCGGCGCACTCGCCGGCTTCCTCGGCGGCCGCATGGGCGCTGTCACCCCGGTCGGCCTCGCAGACCGCTACGAGACCCGCCGCGCCTGAAGCCGTAAGGGGTCGACCGTCCGGGTCGGCCCCGCCTCCGTCCAACCTCTCAGAGGACCTGTCATGATCCGCAAGCTTCTCACCGCCTTCCTTCTCCCGAAGGTCATCGCCTACGTCGGCCGTCGCTTCGGAGGTCGCGCCGCGACATCGTCGCGCCGTTCCTAAAGGCATCGTCGGTCCCAGGCGTGAGCGTTTAAGAAACCGCCTCGACGGCGATGTCGCCGTCCATTCGGATCAAGACCGGCAACAGGCTCCCGGGGATGCCGTCGAGGAACGGCTGACCCTGTGAGAACGGATGGGATATGGGTCCCGCATGATCATTCGGCCTGAAACCACATCGGACGACTGCGAAATCCGTGAGCTTGTATCGACCCCCTTCGCGACGCGCCGCACGCGAGCGGCACGGAGGCGAACATCGTTGACGCACTCCGGCAGGACGGTGCGCTGCGCCTCTCGCTCGTCGCGGTCGAGTCCGACCGAATCGTCGGACACGTCGCTTTTTCGACCGTGGAGGTCGAAGGCGGAATGAGAGACTGGTTCGGGCTCGGACCCGTGGCCGTCCATCTCCAACATCGTCGTCAGGGCATAGGCCAACGCTTGATCGATGCCGGGCTGGGCAACCTCCGGGAGCGTGGCGCCGGTGGGTGCGTGGTGTTGGGTGATCCTGCCTATTACCGACGCTTCGGCTTCCTTGCCGACCCGGCCCTCGTCCTCACCGGGGTGCCACCCGAATACTTCCAGGCCTTGGTCCTGGGCGGGAACCGCCCGAAGGGCGAGGTCCGGTATCATCCCGCCTTCGGCGTGGCCTGACCATCCTTGACTAACCCGGACCCGCCCCCAGGGCCGGGTGTCATGCCGGTGGAATTGTGGTATCCCGCCCACGGTCCCAATGAGCCGTCCCCCCATGGCCGATGTGGATCGTACCCTGGTGAAACCAGGCCCGGAGCAACCCCACCAACCTTGACCCCGGGTGATCCGTCCAATCATGACATTGGACGGCGACACGGGCGCCCAGGCGGGAGCTTCCATCGTCCTGAACCGTTTGCGGACTGGCATGGGATCGGGGACCGTGCCCCCGAAAGCGGACGGCATGGACGAAGAGATCGGTTGGTTACGCAGCGAGAACCGCAGGCTTGAGGCCGAGCTGGCGCGTGTGCGCGAAAAGAACACGCTCCACGTCCGCCTCCCCGAAAGCGGCCAGCAGACCTCGGGTGCGGACGTCGACCTGCTGCTCACGGCGGCGGAAAAGACCCGCATGCCGCAGATCGTCACCGACCCGAACCTGCCTGACAATCCCATTGTCTTCGCCAACCGGGCGTTCCAGGAACTGAGCGGCTACACGTCTCAGGAATTGGTCGGACGCAACTGCCGTTTCCTGCAGGGGCCGGGGACCGACCCGGTCGACATCGCCAAGGTGCGGGACGCCATCGCCGCACGGCGCGACGTCGTGGTCGAGATCCTGAACTACCGACGCGACGGCTCGACGTTTCGCAATGAGCTCTACGTCAGCCCGGTGTTCACTCCCGAGGGCGACCTCCGCTACTTCTTCGCAAGCCAGCTCGACGTCACCCGGTTCCGGACCGAGGAGGGCAGGCTCGCCGAGAGCGAGGCTCGTTACCGCACCCTGTTCAACGCCCTGGACGCCGGCTTCTGCGTGATCGAGCTCCGGTTCGACGCCGCGGGCCGGGCGGTCGACTACCGCTTCATCGAGGCCAACCCGGCCTTCTCGCGCCACACAGGCCTCGACGATGTGGTTGGTAAGTGGGTGAGCGAGGTGATCCCCGACCTCGAACACGCGTGGCTCGATACCTACGGCGAGGTCGCCATGACCGGGAAGGCCGTCCGGCTTGAAAGCGGGGTCGTGGCACTGGGCCGCCATTTTGAGGTTCAGGCCCTGCGAATCGGCGAGCCCGTCCAGCATCGGGTCGCCCTGCTGTTCAATGACGTCACCGACCGTCAAAAGGCTGAGATTGTCCTGAGGGACACTGCCCGAGAGCGGACCAACGAACGCGACCTCGTCTGGCGGGCCAGCCGCGACCTGCTCGTGGTCTGCGGCTTCGACGGCATCTATCGTTCGGTCAATCCGGCCTGGACAGAGATGCTCGGGTGGGCCGAGTTCGACCTCGTAAGGACCTCGTTCAGCGATTACGTCCACCCCGAGGACAAGGAAGCGGCGACTGCCGCGTTCGAGCGCCTGCGATCCGGTCAGGCACTGGACAGCCTCGACGTCCGCATGTCGACGGCGAACGGTGGATACCGATGGGTCTCCTGGAACGCCATCCCGCAGGATGACCACTTCTACGCTGCCGGCCGCGACGTAAACGAGCGCCGCGCCCTGGAGGAGCAACTCCGCCAGTCACAGAAGCTGGAAGCGGTCGGCCAGCTTACCGGCGGCGTCGCCCACGATTTCAACAACCTGCTGACCGTGATCCGGTCCTCGACCGACCTACTCAAGCGCCCGGACCTGCCGGAGGAGCGCAGGCAGCGCTACATCGGAGCGATCTCCGACACCGTCACCCGCGCCGCCAAGCTCACCGGCCAACTGCTCGCGTTCGCCCGGCGCCAGTCCCTGACCCCGGAGGTGTTCGACGTCGGCCGTAGCGTCGCGTCGGTCGCCGACATGGTCGGTACGCTCACCGGCGCCCGCATCCGGGTCGTCACCGACGTGGCCCCGAACAAGGACCGGCGGGGTGAGGAAATCCCCTATTTGATCGACGCGGACCCGAGCCAGTTCGATACCGCCCTCGTGAACATGGCCATCAACGCCCGGGACGCCATGGACGGAGAGGGCCGGTTGAACATCGAAGTCCGTCGGACATCCTCCATTCCGGCGGTGCGGGCACATCCTCGCATTCCCGGCGACTTCGTCGCCGTCTCGGTCCGTGATACCGGTACCGGCATCGCGGCCACCGACCTCGACCGGATCTTCGAGCCCTTCTACACCACCAAGGGCGTTGGACAGGGCACCGGCCTCGGCCTGTCACAGGTGTTCGGCTTCGCCAAGCAATCGGGCGGCGAGGTCCTGGTCGAGAGCGCTCTTGGCAAGGGAACCACCTTCACCCTCTACCTGCCGCGCGAGGTCGGACGATCAGCGGCAGCCGAGGACGACGGCGAGCCCGAGCCCCTCGCCGACGGGCACGGCACCCGCGTCCTCGTGGTCGAGGACAACGAGGAGGTCGGGGCCTTCGCAACCCAGGCGCTACGCGAGCTCGGCTACGAGACCGCCTGGGCGATGAACGCCGAGGAAGCCTTGGCCATCCTGGCATCCTCCCACCGGTTCGATGTCGTCTTCTCGGACGTGGTGATGCCGGGGATGAACGGCATCGACATGGCGCGGGAAGTCCGTCACCGGCATACCCGCCTGCCGGTGGTGCTGGCATCAGGCTACAGCCACGTTCTCGCCGAGCAGGGCTCCCACGGGTTCCCGCTCCTCAAGAAGCCGTACTCGGTGGAGGACCTGTCGCGCATCCTGCGGCGCACCGTGAACAAGGCCACCTCGGACGCCATCGTCGACGGGTGACGCCTCAGTCGCGCGTGATCTCCGGCAGCGGCGCCTCGGCGGTGAAGACGACGCCGCGAGGGCGGTAGTCGATCTCGGCCGTCCCGCCGATCTCCGTCGCCAGCGCCCGCTCGATCATGCGCGAACCGAAGCCGCTTCGGGTCGGACGCGACACCCGTGGACCGCCCACCTCTTGCCACTGGAACCACAAGCGGGTCGGGTCCGACCCATCCACGACATCCCAACTCACGATCACCCGGCCGTCGTCCCTGGAGAGCGATCCGTACTTGACCGAGTTGGTCGCGAGTTCGTGGATTGCCAGGGCGAATGCCAACGCGACACGAGGAGCCAACCGCAGGATCGGTCCACCGATCTTAAAGCGATGGTCTTGCTCGACGCCGAAGGGATGCAGCGCAGCGATGACCACCTCGGTCAACGTCGCCCAATCGCCGCTGCCACGCAGCAGCATCTCGGTCGCAGCCGAGAGTGATTTTAGGCGGGACTCCATCGCCTCCTGAGCTGCCTCCAGCGATGGAGCGTTGCGGAGCGTCTGGCGCGAAATCGATTGCACGGTGGCCAGGGTGTTCTGGATACGGTGGCTCAACTCCTTCGACAGAAGGTCCCGGTGCTCCTCCGCGAGCTTGCGGTCCGTGATGTCGAGGCTGATCCCGGCGATGCTCAGCGGCGCCCCGTCCGCCTTGTAGGATGCTTGTCCGCGAAGTTGGAGCCAGCGGGTCTTGCCCTGGGGCGTCAGGAGCCGGACCTCGATGTCGTAGTCGGAGTGCTCGGCAATGGCCGCATCCCTCGCGGCCAACTTCCTTTCCCTGTCGTCGGGATGGATCGCCGCCATCGTCTCCTCGTAAGTCATGGAATCGTGCGCCGAGCGACCGAAGTTCTCTTTGAAACCCTCGGACGCGATCAGGCGCATCGTGCTCAGGTCGAGTGACCATGTCCCGAGGCGTCCGGCCTTGAGGGTGAAGCGCAACCGCTCCTCGCTCTGCCGCAGGTCCTGCGAACGTTGCGCGGCCTCGGCCTCCAGGGCATCGCGATCCGCCTGGAGCCGGACGAAACGTTCCTTTTCCAAGGTGACGTCGAACTGCGAGGCGAAGAAGTACGTCAGGTCGCCATCCGCATCGAACACCGGCGACACGAGAAGGCGGTTCCAGAAGACGGTCCCGTCCTTGCGGTGGTTGCGGAGGTCGAGCTCGATGGCGGTGCGCCTCTCGATGGCATCACGGAGCCGTGTGACTTGTCCCTGATCCGTTTCGGCCCCCTGGAGGAACCGGCAGTTCCGCCCGAGGATCTCGTCACGCCGATAGCCCGTCAGCTTGCTGAAGGCGTCGTTGACGAAGACGATGGGATTGTCGGGCAGACGCGGGTCGGTGATCAGCATGGGCATGCGCGTCGCCCGGACCGCCCCCGCGAACGGGTCCGAGCCCGCTACGAGGCGGGTGATCTCCGCATCGATGCGGGCGTCTTCGGTACGATCCGACACTATTCTGGGAAACTCGCATTGGCCGAGCGTGGGCGGCTTGGGTCTCTACGTCGATACCCCGTTCCAACGACGTTGGAAGAGCGAAATCGCGCGAACCCCGAGACGTGACCATTCGGCCCAGGTAAAGGTTCCGCTGAGCGTTTCGGGAAGTCGCCTCGGCATCCGTTCTTTCTTGGGATGTCAGCGACGACGTTCACGGGATGGGATGACGAGCGCCTCAATGAAGTTGCGGAGCTCCGTTCGCCGAAGGTCCCCATCGGTGACCTGCTCGTCCAATCCGAGCCGCCACGCCAGGTCGCGTCGACCGGGCTCACGGTGCAGTCCCTCGACGAGATCGGCCTGTTCCTCGACTTCGCGCCGGCTACGCGCCAACCCGCTCTTGACGAGATCGTCCGCTTGCCGCCTGAGGGCTCCTGTGACCTCGTCGAGGCCGATCTCCGGGTGGTACTGGACGCCCCAGAACGTGCCTCCGTCGTGCCGGATCTCGGCGGCCTGAACGACGGTCGACCTGTTTAGCGCCAGCAGCGTCGCCCCGTCCGGTAGGGTCTCGACCTCATCCGTATGGATGCTCGGCGCGTCGAATGAGCCGGGCCGTCCCTTAAGTAGTGAATGAGACCGCCCGGCATCGGTGACGACGATGCGTCGGGCGAACCCCGCCTCGGGGCCGTTCTTGTTCTGACGGACCGTGCCGCCGGCTGCGACGGTCGCCATCTGCAGGCCGGCGCAGGAGCCGAAGGAAGGTGTCCCGGACGAGAACAGGGCATTCATGAATGCGAGGGAGCGCCTGACCTCCGGCGTGTCCTCGTAGAGAGATAGGGGCGAGCCCGAGAGGAAGACCGCATCGTATCCGCCCAGGCTCTCGCCCTCCGGGAAGGTACTGTCCGCGTCAGCGGGCATGACGCGATGGCAAACGGCCCCTGGCGCAAGGAGTGCTAGGATCTCGACGTAGGTCTCCCCAGACGAGCGCCCGACACTGTCTCGGCGCTTCTCACGGGCTGCCGTAGGCTCGCTTTCAGCGACGAGGAAACGAAGTCCTGATGTTGGTGCCTGCAAGGCCGTGGCGCTCCGGGGAGCCATTCCCCGGGGACCCGAACTGCTGGCAGAAACCGGCGTTCCGGGCCGGGCGGACCTGCCGCAGGTGATGAGGACGTGTCGAGTTGAAGCACTCAGATGCAGGAACGTCGGGTTCCAGCCGCCGTTCGCTTTTCGTTTGATCAGGACAACCAACTTGGCGCGCTTCGGCTATCACGCTTCCCACGAGCAATACGCGCCATCCACCCTTCTCTCACATGTCCAATCAGCCGAGCGTGCCGGCTTCGCCTGTGCGATGTCGTCTGAGCATTTCAAGCCATGGAGCAATGCCCAGGGCCACGCCGGTCATGCTTGGTCCTGGCTCGGCGCCGCGCTCGCGACCACGCGATTGCCGTTCGGCATCATCACGGCGCCGGGTTATCGCCACCACCCTGCTGTCCTCGCTCAGTCGGCCGCGACCCTGTCCGAAATGTTCCCGGAACGACTGTGGCTGGCCCTCGGAAGCGGCCAGCGGTTGAACGAGGACATCACAGGCATGCCGTGGCCGGAGAAGGCCGAGCGCACGGCCCGCCTGAGTGAGTGCGCCGCGGTGATCAGGGCCCTGTTCGACGGCGAGACCGTGACGCACCGGGGCCGGGTCACGGTGGTGGATGCCAAGCTGTATTCCCGCCCGGCCAAGGCACCACTCCTGCTGGCCGGCGCCGTCACTACTGAGACGGCCCGTAAGGTCGCAACATGGGCCGACGGTCTCGTCACGGTCGGCATAGAGCCGGGCAAGCTACGTCCCGTCGTCGATGCCTTCCGCGAGGGCGGGGGCGAAGGCAAGCCAGTCTTCCTCCAGACGAAGGTGTGCTGGGATACGGACGACGGGCGGGCCCTCTCCGAGGCCCACGGGCAATGGGCCGCCAACATGCTGGAGGGCGACGCCAACTGGGACCTGCGCACACCGGAGGACTTCGAGACCGCGTCGCGCTTCGTACGTCCCGAGGACGTTCACGGTTGCGTTCGAGTGTCCTCGGACCTCGGGCGTCAGGCAGCCTGGCTCGCCGACCTCGCGGAGATCGGCTTCGAGGAGATCATCGTCCATCAAGTTGGCCGCAACCAGGATGCCTTCATCGAGGCGTTCGGCGGCAGTGTCTTGCCCCAGCTTCGCGCCTAGTCGCCACGCACCTATCGCCATCCCTGGAGCCGTCGATTGTTGAAGCCGTTTCCCCGCACGGGCGGGCCTGTCAAACGCGAGGAGGGATATCTACCCCTCGAAGCCTATGCCGCCCTCGGTGAGGGCCGGTCCGTTGCCCTGTCCGGTGCCGACGGCTCAATCGATTGGTGGTGTTGCCCGAACCTCGATTCCCCACCGCTCTTCGACCGTCTGCTGTCCCCACATGAGGGGGGCTACTTCTCTGTCACGCCCGATGCCCCGTTTACCGCCGAGATCGGCTACCGCGACGGCAGCAACGTCCATGAGACCCTGTTCACGACGGCAACCGGAAAGGCGCGCCTGACCGAGAGCCTGAACAGCGGGCCGGCCGGGCGGTTGCCCTGGGCGGAGCTGGCACGTCGCATCGAGGGGATCGAGGGGCGTGTCCGCTTCCGGATCGAGCTCGTGTTCGGAACTCGGGGCGACACGGCCGGACCATTCCTCTCGTCGAACGCAAGTGGCACGGCCTTCCACGTCGCCGACCTTATGGGGCTATTCCGTTACAGCGAGGGCATCCGCATCGATGGCGAGGATGACCATGCGATCAAGGCCAGCGTCGAGGTGTCGGCGGGGCAGCGTGAGACGGTGGCCATCGTCGCCGGCGAGCACGAGCCACTCGTCGTCGCCCCGGTCGCGGACATCGACCGACGCATCGATGGATCCTGCGATGCCTGGCGCAACTGGACCGAACGCCTTGGCTACGCGGGGCGGTACCCGGAACAGGTTGGACGCAGCGCCCTCGCCCTCAAACTGTTGCTCTACTCCCCCACCGGCGCCATCGCCGCCGCTGCGACGACCTCGTTGCCAGAAGGTATCGGAGGTAAGAAGAACTACGATTACCGCTACGCCTGGGTTCGGGATGCCGGCTACGTCATCAAGGCGTTCCTCCGCCTCGGGGCCCATGCCGAGGCCAGCGCCGCACTGACTTGGCTCGTCCGCCACTTGGAGGAGCACGGCGCCCAGGTCCTCTTCACCCTGAACGGGGAGATGGTTTCGGAGGAGGAGGAACTCGACCTTCCAGGGTACCGGAACTCCCGCCCGGTCCGAACGGGCAACGCAGCAACTGGCCAGCACCAGCACGGCATCTACGGCGACATCTTCGAGACGGCGGAGCGCTTCGTTGCCGGGGGCGGCATGCTCGACCTGCGCAGCGGTGCGTTGCTGGCACGGCTGGCCGACGAATGCGCCGAGAAGTGGAAGATGAAGGATGCTGGGATCTGGGAGCTTCCAGAGCAGCAGCACTACACCGGCTCCAAGATCAGTTGTTGGCAGGCCCTGGCCCGGGCCGTCGAGATGGCCGAGAAGGGCTATCTGCCGGGCACCTGCAAGGACCGTTGGGTCCGGGCCCGCGACCGCGTAGCGGCCTGGATCGAGGAGCATTGCTGGTCGGAGGCGAAGCAGGCCTACGTGATGTATCCCGGCAGCGATAAGCTCGATGCCTCGATTACCCTCGCTGTCCGGTTCCGATATGGGAGCGCCGACCGGTTGCGGGCGACCTGCGAGGCCATCGACCGGGAGCTCGGTCGGGGTCCCTATCACTACCGCTACTCGGGCGTGGATGCCGAGGAAGGTTGCTTCCTCGCCTGCACCTTCTGGCTCTGCGAGGCGATGGCCCTTCTCGGGCAGAACGATCAGGCGTCAGAGAAATTCGAGGCGGTGGTCGCGGCATTGGACCGGAACTCCGGCACCTATGCGGAGATGGCCGATCCCCAAACAGGCGGGTTCCTCGGGAATTTGCCACAAGGATTGACCCACCTGGCCCTGATACAGGCGGCAGCGACCCTATCGGGACTGGACCTTTAGACTAACGGACCAAATGCCGGCTGGCGAGACCTTCGGCGCTTAACCGCGGCGGGCCTCGCCATCCGACGATGATGGATACGAGGTACTTTGCCATCACCCCAAAGAGAGGATGGCCAAACAGCGTTAGCTGGTCGTTGATCAGACCGCGTGCTGGATCGCTTTGATGACGTCCGAGGCGTCATATGGCTTGGGCACGAACAGCCCGTGGTCCGGAACCTCCTCGTCCGTAAACCGATGCCGTCCCGAAGTCAGAACCAGCCGGATGTCCGGCCAGTTTTCGTTCACCCGCTCGGCGAGGGTGACGCCGCACATGGTTCCCGGCATGTCGACGTCGGTGAACAGAACGCCGATGTCGGATCGCCGATGCAGGATGTCCCAAGCCTCGTCGGCATGACGGGCCGCAACCACCGTGAAGCCCGCATCCTCAAGCATGTCGACGGCATTCGAGCGTACGAAGTCGTAGTCCTCAACCACGAGAACGACCGATGCTTCGAGGGGGCGCTTCGTTGGCATGGGCGTTCAACAGACAGGCAACGCTTCGGTTGCAATCCCTGGGCGGTAGCTTTTCCGTTACCGCCTACCGTCCAGCGTCCCTCACCCGGCGCCGCCGCGTCGTGACCTTGCGCAGGATGCGCGAGAGCTGCTCGACCGAGTACGGCTTGTGCAGCAGGTCGAGGCCATCCGTACCGTTCTGGGCCAGAACGTGGCTGTAGCCTGACGCCAGGACCACCGGCAGGCCGACGTGCCGAAGCCCGATCTCCCGGGCCAGCTCGACGCCGTCCATGCCGGGCATGACCACGTCGGAGAACACGACGTCGAAACGGTCCGGCGCCTTCGCGAGTTCAGCCAGGGCCTGCCGTGCGTCCATCGCCCAGACCGTCTCGTAGCCGAGGTCGTGCAGCGTCTGGGTCGCGAAGTTGCCGACATCCCGGTTGTCCTCGACGAGAAGCACCCTGGTGCCGTGTCCGTCCATCAGGGGCGCCGGGTCCGCATCATCGACGACGGCCGGCGCATCCTTGGCGGCGCGGGGTAGGTAGAGCGTGAAGGTCGTCCCCTCGCCGATGGCGCTCACGACGCGGACCTCTCCGCCCGACTGCTTGGCGAAGCCGATCACCTGGGACAGGCCGAGGCCGGTGCCGTGCCCCACCTCCTTGGTGGTGAAGAACGGCTCGAAGATCCTGTCGAGGATGCCGGCGTCGATGCCCGTGCCGGTGTCCGAGATCGACAGGGCGACGAAGCGCCCGACGACCCTGGCATGGCTCCGGTCGCCGGGAATCGCAGCGACGTTCCGGACCGAGATGGTCAGCTTCCCCTCGCCGTCCATCGCGTCTCGGGCGTTCACGGCCATGTTGACGATGGCGGTCTCGAACTGGCTCGGGTCCGCGTCGATGAGGCAGGCTTCGTTGGGCAGGCGCGTCACGGTGCGGATGCGCGATCCCGTCAGGGTGCCGATCATCTCCTCGATGGTCTCGACGCTTCTGGCGGCGTCGAACACCGCAGGCTTGAGCGCCTGCCGCCGGGCGAACGCGAGGAGCTGTCCGGTCAGCTTGGCTGCCCGCGTCACCGTGTCGGAGATCGCACCGATGTATCGCTGACGCCGTTCCTCGGGGAGGTTCGGGCGCTTCAGCAGGTCGGTCGACGACATGATGACGGTGAGCAGGTTGTTGAAGTCGTGGGCGACCCCGCCGGTAAGCTGACCGACGGCCTCCATTTTCTGGGCCTGGCGAAGCGCGTCCTGGGCCCTGTTGAGCTCGGCTGTGGCGCGCACCCGCTCCGTGATGTCCTGGGCGTGGTGGAACGCGCCGAAAATCCGACCGTCACCGTCCCTAAGCGGGGTGTAGGAGACTTCCCAGTACGGCTTGACGATGCTTGGGTCGCCGAACTCCTCGACAACGGTGAACACCTCGCCGGCCAGGGCCCGCGCCATCAACGCCCGCATGACGGGCGCCTGGTCCTCCGTGAACAAGTCCGGGAAGACGTCCCCGAGCTTGACGCGATAGCCGAATATCCGATGGAATTCGTCGCTGTGCGCCTGGTTGAAGGCGATGAGGCGGAAGTCGTGGTCGAAGGCGCAGATCGGCGCCCTGTCGGTTTCGACGATGGTGGCGAACAGGTCGCGTTCGGCGGTGCGCGCGGCGAGCACCGCCTCCCGTTCCTTCTCGACCGTGACGTCCCGCCCGGTGCAGTAGACCAGCCCGTCCTCGGGCACGCCGATCCACGAGATCCAACGGTAGGACCCGTCCTTGCGGCGGTAGCGGTTGGCGCATCCGACCGCTGGCTGGCCGTCCTCGATCCGTTCGAGGCCGACCCGGGTGCGCTCGACGTCGTCGGGATGAAGGAGATCCCAGATCGGCATCCGCGCGATCTCCACATCCGACCATCCCAACAAGGTCTGCCAGGCCGGGTTCGAGGTCACCAGGTAGCCGCGCCGGTCCAGGGCGCACATCAAGTCGGGGGTTAACGTCCACGTCCGCCCCCGGGCCTGGGTGCGCTCGACGACCTGACGTTCCAGGTCCGCGTTGAGGGTACGCAGGTCGGCCTCGGCCTGCCTCAGCACGGTGACGTCGTGAAAGACGCCGATCATCCGCAGGTGCCCGCCCTCATCCTGTAGGGGCTCGCTGGAGCTCAGGATCGTGCGTGTCGTGCCATCAGGCCTGGTGACGCGATAGTCGGCCACGACCTCGTCGCCGTCGACGGCCGCCGCCTCGGTGAGGGCATGGGCTCGTTCGACGTCGACTTTCTCCAGGCGGGAAAACACCTCGTCCTGGTGCACCGGTCCCTCCGGCGCGAGCCCGAAGATCTCGCGGCTCCTGCCGTCCATCTCGACCGCGCCGGTGACCGTGTCCCACTCGAAGATGCCGAGGCGTGCGATGTTGACGGCCATCGACAGGCGGGCCTGGCCTTGGCGGGTGGCCGTCAGGGCGGTTTCGAGACGCCCGTGCCCGGCGGAGAGCGCCTCCTGTGCCCGTGTCCGACAGAAGGATGCGAAGATGCGGCCTGACACGTCGCGGACGAGGGACTCCTCCTCCTGGGTCCACCGTGCCGGCAAGGCCCGCTCGATGTGGACAATGGCGGCGAGGCCGTCTTCGATCATCACCGGCACGCACAGGGTGGTCTGGTCTGGTTTGCCCTGTCGGTATGGGCCGGGAACCACGGTTGCGGCGTCGACCCGCACGCTACGACCGGCCTGAAGTGCGTCCATGACGCCGGGTCCAGGATCAGTAACGCAAGGGATACGGTCATCTCCGCCCGGCCACGTGCCGGCCGTCTCGAACTCACCGGTTGCAACATCGTACTTGGCGAAGCCGCATCGGTCCGCCCCAAGGTGGCAACCGAGCCTCTCGCATCCTTCAGTGATGAGGCGACCGGAAGTGTCGCTCCCACGCAGGACGTCACTGAGTTCGAGGAGGAAACCGTTGCGTTGTCGCGCACGAACCCTTTCGGTCGTTTCCGTCGTGAGGCAGAGGACGCCCGAGACGTCGGAGCCGTCGTGGACGGGTGAGAAGGAGTACGACCACCATGTCGCCTCCTCGTCCCCGTGCCGTGCCATGGCGATGGGGTCGTCCACGAAACGCCCCGCCTCACCGGCGAAGGCGCGCTCCAACGCCGCCCGGACAGCGCCCCAGGCATCGGGCCAGACCATGGGAAGCGGCCGGCCGAGCGCTCCGTCGAGGCGTGTGCCGAGGATCGGACGGTAGGCGTCGTTGAAGAGGAACGTCCGCTCCGGTCCCCAGACGAGGTACATGCTCTCGGGTGAGTTCAGCATGTTGCTCAGGCTGACGCGGAACGCCGCCGGCCATTTATCAATGGGTCCAAGGGACGTCGATGACCAATCGTGGGAGCGGATGGCATCGCCCATGGCTCCGCCGCCGACCGGGAAACTGGAAGCGTGTCGCATGGTGTCAGCGGGCCTTGCGGTCGGCGGCGAGGAGGCGGGCCTGCTCCTTGAGCAGGAAGTCCGGCTCGCTTTGCTCCAGCATCCGGAGGGCCGCCCTCACCACCTCGCTGACGCTTCCGTAGCGACCGGAATTCACGCGCTCCCCGAGGAAGGCGTGCTGTTCGGGCGTGATGGAAACGGTGACGGTTTTACGGACGGCCATCTTCCACGGATACCACGTTCACACATCTGCTTACAGCTTGGCATTGCGTTTACGGCAAAGCTTGCGTCACGTTCGCGAGAGGCCTTGCACCCCATCGGCGGGTAGGCAGTGCATCGTCCCTCAATCAGCCTTTCGCCAAGCGTGACCGCTATACGGAACGCCACGAACGTGTTCATGTTTTGTTCGCGAGCGGGATTCGCGGAGGAGCATCATGCAGGTCAGCGGCGTCACCATCGGCTACCCCATGCCGGTGCCATTCCTTGTCAGGCCGGTCCGGGCCGGCTTCCCGAGCCCGGCCGACGACTTCATCGAGGAGGAGATCGACCTTCAGCGCCTGCTTATCGTCAATCGCCCGGCCACCTTCCTGGTCCGGGTCGCCGGCGACAGCATGCTGCTTGCCCGCCTGCACGACGGTGATCTCGCGGTCGTGGACCGGTCCCTGACCCCGCGCAACGGCGACATCGTCGTGGTCGACATCGACGGCGAGCGTTCGTTCAAGGTGTGGAAGCGCCAGGGCCACCGGGTGACCCTGCACTTCGCAAACCCCCGCTTCCCCAAGTTCCAGTTGTCCCCCGACGCCGTAATAGAGGTCTGGGGCGTCGTCTCCGGTTCCGTGTGCGCCCGGCGCCGCTGCGAATGAGCGCCCGGGCCTACGCCCTCTCCGACGGTAACAGCTTCTACTGCTCGTGCGAGCGGGTGTTCGATGCCCGCCTCGCGCGGCTGCCGGTCATCGTGCTGTCCAACAACGACGGCTGCGCGATTGCCCGGACCACCGAGGCCAAGGCCCTCGGCATCAGGATGGGCGAGCCCTGGTTCAAGATCCGCGACATGTGCCGAAGCCAAGGCGTACGGGTCTACTCCTCGAACTACGCCCTGTACGGGGACATGTCGGCCCGTGTGAACGCGGTCTACCGGGACTTCTCGCCCCGCATCGAGATCTACTCCATCGACGAGAGTTTTTTGGACATCTCGGACGTGCGCGAGCGTGACCGGGCGTCCCTGTGCCGGGACATGCGGGCTACCGTACGGGCGTGGACGGGCATCCCGACCTGCGTCGGCATCGGTTCGACCAAGACGCTGGCCAAGCTCGCCAACCACATCGCCAAGAAGGTGCCCGAGCTCGAAGGGGTTTGCGACCTCACCGACCCGGTCCAGTACGACCATTGGATGGTGCGGGTCGCCCCCGAGGATATCTGGGGCGTCGGGGCGGCCTCCGCCCGGCGGCTGGAGGCGCTTGGCTGCGAGAGCGTCGCCGACGTGCGCGACCTCGACCCCAGGATCGCCCGCAAGGCCCTGACGGTGGTAGGCGAGCGCCTCGTGCATGAACTCCGCGGAATGGCCTGCCTCGACCTTGAGACGGTGGCCGCGACCCGTAAGGGCTGCGCCGTGACCCGGTCGTTCTCCGAACGGGTCGAGGATCGCGCGACCATGGAGCAGGCGATGGCCACGCATGCGTCTAGTCTCGGCGAGAAGCTTCGGCGGGAGGGACTGGCGACGAACCACGTCGCTGTCTTCTTCCACACGAGTGAGCATGACCGTGACCGGCCCCAGCGCTTGATCTCGACCGTCGTCACCCTTCCGGAGGCGACCAACGACACCATGGTGCTGGTGAAGGCCGCCACACATGGCGTGCGCAAGACCTGGCGGGATGGGTACCGCTATTCCAAGGCCGGGGTGGTCACCACCGACCTGATGCCGTTGGCGGCCTCCCAGCGGGCAATGCCGGGTCTCGGCCAACTCGACCGCGAGATGGGTGCGGCCCTGATGGAGGCTCTCGACGCCTGCAATCGCCGCTTCGGCCGTGGGACGGTCGTGCCGGGCGCCGCCGGGTTCGCTCCGAAGCGGTCGTGGTCGACGAAGTTCGAGATGCGGTCGCCGCGGTACACCACCAGGCTCGACGAGGTGCCGATCGTCTCGGCAGCGTGAGGGGCCCGCGCCAGGGCGGGCCCATGCGCGACGGGCGTCATCCCGCGACCCCGCCGTCCTCCGCCCTGCGTTTGCGATAGCGGCCGCTGCCCTCGGTCACGAAGTAGCGGTTGCGGTACATCCGCTCGTCGATCGCACCCCTGACCGTCTCGACGCTCCAGACCTGCACGTGCTCGCCGGCCTCTTGGACAAGGTCGGCGCCGATCCTCTGGGTGATGTCGGCCACGTGCAGCGCCTCGCGCTCCGGCAGGATCTCCCGGATCTCCTGGATGACGCGAAGCCAGAAAGCCCGCGCCTTCACCGTCCGCAGGTGCTCCTTCTGTCGTTCGAGCTCGTCCACGAACCATGCGATCTCGCTGCGCTGGGCCTCGATCACGGCATCGCGCGCGTCCACCATCCCGAGGGCCTCCTGACGGAGTTCCCGCTCCGCCGCGACGGCCTCCTCCATCCGCAGGCGCAACCTTTCGTTGATCGCCGCCGCCTCGGCCTCCGCCGCCTTCCACAACGCCACCCCGGCCTTCGCCAGGCCAGTCTCGACCGCCTCCGGCAACCCAGCGAGCTCGATGATCGGGCTGTAGGCACGATCCCGGGTCCACTCCGCCAGGTGCTCGCCGACGCATTGGTTGTTGCCGGCGACCCCGGCGTTCAGCTTCACCCGAGCCCATACGGTCCGGAGCGAGACCCGCTCCTTGCCCTCCGCCCGGATCTGGTCGGCGGCGCGGAAAACCTCCCAGCGCCGGGGATCCTCCATCCGCGACCGATCCGCCTTCCCGCCCGCCATCGCCCGCCCTCTTCCAAGACCGACAGGAAAACGCGAACATGGTTAACGAATAAGCCGATTTCGTAGCGCGTAACGTGTCGCGCTACCCGCTACGCGCTAACCTCCGAGTCGCACACCGCCCCGTCCGGAAGTCGAGTTCGGCCAAGAAAGGGGGCGGCTCCGGATCGCATCGTTCCCCGTTTTTCACAGTCGGCACAGGCACATGGGAAACGATGACTTGCCAAGCAGCTCGTCCTGGAGCAGTCATCGGGCATGAGTGAGCACCCAAAACGGAGGGCGAATCGGACGGCCACGGCCCTCCCGACGAACGCCAATCCCGCCTCCCGGCGATAGCCTCGCGACCCCTCGCGACGCACGGGAAGCCTGCCCAAGGACCTCCCGATGACACCCGCACGCATCCCTCGAAAATCGGCTGCGCTCCCGGCCCGGATCATTCCCGGCCGCGATCCGTCACGGGCGCACACGCGTCCTCCCGACACCCCCCAGGGCTGACCCCGCCGCCATCGTGAGCGGCCGGCTGCCCCTGCGCGGAGGCAGCCATGACCAGAGCCCCCGGAACGATCGCCAGGAAGCTTGGCGCCCGGTTCGAAAAGGACGCGACCGCCGAGCCTTGCCCCGCAGCCACGCCCCACAGGACGGCCGCCGAGACCCTGGGCCGCCACCTGCTCGAAACGGTGATGACCACCGCGCAGGTCCGTCGCTTCCGGCATGAGCCGCGCCTACGCGTCGTGATCGAGGCGCCCACACCCGCCTGGGTCGAGCCCCTGCGCTCCGCCGCGGCGGCGATGGCCGCTTGGCAGGTCGCGGTGGGCATGGACGGCACCCCGATCCCGTCCCGGGAGACTTCCGCGGCCGAGGGGGCCATCGCGCAAGCGCTGGGTGCCGGGTGCCGCATCGTGGCCGTCAGCCACGCCCCGTGGCGCCACCTCCCGCCGTCGCTCGTCGCCGGGGCCGACATGATCATCCGCACCGGCCATCCGACGCCGGCTGTGATCCGCAAGGCCATCCGGGACGCCACCGGTGTCGCACCCGGGACCACCTCCGCGAGGCTAGGCGACCGCCTGGACTTCTTCGACCTCGCGAGTGCCATCCGGGCCGGCAGCGACCTCAGCACTTGCCTGCGAAAGCTCGGATCCGCCACCGCCAATCGCGCCGTGGCGGACCGTTTCCCCAGCGGTGCCGCGGACCTCGCGAGCCTGCACGGATACGGTGACGGTGCTACGTGGGCCCTGCGGCTCGTTGCGGACATTGACGCATGGCGACGGGGCGACGGGGCCGCATTCCCCGGGCCCGACCGACATGCGGTCCTCGCTGGCCCCAACGGCACGGGCAAGTCCAGCCTTGCCGCAGGCATCGCCGCATCCGCCGGCCTGCCCCTGGTCGCAACCAGCGTCACGAACTGGTTCGCGGGCGGGACGTCCTTCCCCGACGGGGTCCTGCGTCGGGCGCAAGCCGCCTTCGCCAGAGCGACGGATGCCGCCCCCGCGATCGTCCTCCTCGACGGCATCGACGCGATCCCGGAGGCCGGGCAGGTCGGGGCCCAAGACGCCGACGACCGGGAGGCCATCTTCTCGGCCGTCACCCGCTTCCTGGATGCGATCGCCTCCGGCGAACCATCCTCACCGAAGCTGGCCGTCATAGCCACCGCGAGCCTCGCCAATGCCCTGGATCCCGCGCTCGTTCGTCTCTGCCGGCTCACCCGGATCATCGAGATCACCATGCCCGACGATGAGGCGATCCCGGCCATTTTCCGCCAGCACCTGGGATCGGACCTAGACGGCATCGATCTCGGCGAGGTCACCGCCCTCTCGTCGGGTTCGACAGGGGCGACGATCGCGGGATGGGTGAGGGCCGCCCGTCGTCGGGCCAGGATCGCCCGTCGTGACATGACGGTCGGCGACCTCGTGGAAGAGGCGTCGGCACCCGAAAACCGCTCGCCGGGATCCCTGCTGCGGGCCGAGGTCCGTGAGACCTTCCGTGCCGTCGATGTTCGCGCCGACCACTCGACCCAGATCCGGCCCACCACGGTCCAGCCAGCCGTAGGCCCCGCGGAACGCCTGCGGATCCCCTCGCCGCCGGGCAAGGTCGCCCGGACCGGCATCGGGAGCAAGGCGAGGATCGTCTCCGTGCTGGCGGGACGCGCGCCCGGGACCACGACGGGTGCGAGGGAGCGAACCGGTGTCCACCGGCCCGGGAGGGGAAAGTAGCCGATCATGCCGCGTCCCCGCCCACGGCACACACATCTCGTGAGGTCCCGCATCCTTGCGCAGGCGCCGCGTCCAGGAAATAAGGAATCCCGATCCGAGGAGCTTTTCCGATGAAACGCATAGGCCGTCCTTCGCCCCCCTGAATTCCGGAGCGCAAGCGACCCATGCGTCGAGCCTCCGCACCCCCGCGCGAGGCTCGAATGTCATCCCGTACCCTCTTCTGTGCAGACACGCATTTCGGCCATCAGGCCGCGATCGGGCCCCGGCTCGGCCTGAACCGTCCCTTCGCGACGATCGAGGAGCACGACGAGGCCCTCATCGCGAATTGGAACGCCGTCGTCGGTCCACGGGACACGATCTGGCATCTGGGCGACTTCTGCTATCGCTGCCCCGAGGACCGTGCCCGGGCCATCTTTTCGCGACTTCGCGGACGGCGTTTCCTCGTGCGTGGGAACCACGACCGGATCGGAGCACGCCTGCCCTGGGATGGCCCTGTCGTCGACGTTGCCCACGTCGTGATCCAAAATTTTGACGGGTCGCCACAGGGACTGTTCCTCAGCCACTACGGACACCGTGTCTGGCCGCGGATGCACCGGGGCGACATCCACCTCTACGGCCATTCCCACGGCACCCTGCCGGGCACCGCCGCGAGCACGGACGTCGGCGTGGACTGTTTCAATTATCGTCCCGTGACCCTCGACGAGATCCGCGTGCGCCTCGCCGAGAACGCCGCCGCCGGAGGCCGGTCATGACCTTCCCGCCCGATCGCCTCTGGATCTTCAGCGACCTGCATCAGGAATGGCCCGAGAACGCATGGGACCTGGCCGCGCATGCGCCGGCATGCGGCTTCGACGTGGCCGTGGTCGCCGGCGACGTGCACATGCCGCTAACCCGGGCCCTCGCCTGGCTCGGCGAGCGCCTCCCCGGCGTGCCGACCGTCTACGTGCCCGGCAACCACGACTTCTGGTGGGACCGGGGAGAGGAGCGCTACACCGTCGCCGACCAGATGTCCCAGGGCCGGGACATCGCCGCACGCCTCGGCATCCACCTGCTGATGGACGACGCCGTCGTCATCGGCGGCACGCGCTTCGCCGGCGGCACCCTCTGGACCGATTTCCGCCTCGGCTCCTTCAGCCTGACCCACGCCATGCGCACCGCCCAGGGCCGCTTCGGCATGGTCGACTACCGCCGCATCCGCACCGGCCCGAGTTCCCGCCACCGCATCGAGCCGGGCGATGTCCTCAGCCTGCACCGCCGGACCCGGGCCTTTCTGGAGGCGACCCTCGCCGAGCCCCATCCGGGGCCGACCGTAGTCGTCACCCACCACGCCCCGCACCCCGACAGCCTGCCCGACCCGCATGCCGACCTGCGCTGGTGCTACGCCTCGGACCTGCGCGACCTCATCCACGCCCGGGGTCCCGACCTCTGGGTGCACGGGCACATCCATGCCGCGGCCGATTACGTCGTCGGGCCGACCCGGATCGTCTGCAATCCGCGTGGCCACCCCGAGGAAACGACCAAGTTCGACCCGCAAGGCGTCATCACGCCAGGCGCCTGAGTTAGCCCCTCGACCCAGCGCGCCGGAAGGCGCCTTCAAGAAAGCCTATCCTGTTGTGGATCCTATGGTTTTCCTGGAACAAATGGGCATCGCGAGGCCTATACCCAATCTTGGCCGTCAAGCTACGGAGGTCGCATGGCCGCCCGAACCCGAAACCGAGCCGCGAAGGCGCCTTCCGTCGCGAAGCCTACGACCGCTCGGGGATCGTCCGCCAAGGCGAGGCCATCGGACAAGGCCCCACGGGTGAAGTCGATCAAGCCCGAAGTACGGATCTTCGTCTCGTACTCGCGCGTGCATGAAGTGGCGCGGGAGAAGCTGGAAATCCATCTTGCACCGCTCACGCGGGATAACGTCGTCCCCTGGTACGATGGGGAGATGGAGGCCGGCGACAAGCTGACGACCAAGATTTCCAATGCGATACGGGATTCCCACATCTTCGTCGCATTGCTGAGCCCGGAGTATCTTCACAGCGACTGGTGCCAGAAGGAGTACCGACGCGCGATGAGCAGACGGGCGCGCGGACTTATGCGCGTCGTCGCGACGATCATCCGGCCATGTCTTTGGAAGGAAACCCCGGCTGCCGACCTCGTCGTCCTCCCCGACGGGGGACGGACCGTGATCGAGTGGCGCAGCGCCGATACGGCCTATCTCAACGTCGCCCAGGGCATCGGTCGTGTGGTGAAGTCCGTCCGTAAGGACATGTCAGTGGCCGGTGCGACTTCGGCGATACCTCCGAAGAGGGTCAAGCAGCCTACCGTCCGGAAGAGAACGCCCGCCTACGACGCACCGGGCAAGCCGGTCAAGACGAAGGTCGCTGCCAAGAAGACCGTGGCGAGGAAACCTCGTCCCGTCGTGCGCTGACTGATTATCCCAGGATGCGGGCCCGAGCCCCTGATCCAGGTCCGCAACCATCCACCCGGCAGCGAGACTAGATCATTCGTTTGGCGGCCAGGGAATATCGCTTATCCGCCTGATGGAACTGAAACGGGTTGCCCAACACCAGGTTCATCTGGCCTCCCCCTTGCTCCGCGATCCAGTCCAACAGCGGCTTGCACTGGTGATCGGTGAAAACGCGGTGGCCACGACCATTCCTGTAATTGATCGCCGTGAGCATGCGCGCGGGTACGGTAGGGGCGTTGATCCCGAAATACAGGAACCTCTCGGATATCAGGATGCGGTCGTGGTCCGCCCCCATTGAAGTGGTCCGCCCTTTGGTATGGCTTTTAAGCCTGGAGGACGGACAAGATGGCAAAGCACCCGAAGCCCGAGGAGATCGTTGC
>NZ_LMMI01000019.1:0-50265 GCF_001422775.1 Methylobacterium sp. Leaf87
ATAAGGTCGAGGATGTGGTCGGCCTCTACATGGATCCGCCCGCCCATAAGGTCGAGGATGTGGTCGGCCTCTACATGGATCCGCCCGCCCATGCGGTCGTGCTCTCCATCGACGAGAAGAGCCAGATCCAGGCCCTGGAGCGCACCCGTCCCAACCAGCCGCTCGGACCAGGGCATCCCGCCGCCCAGACCCATGACTACAGCCGTCACGGCACCACAACCCTGTTCGCCGCCTTGAACGTCTTGGAAGGCACCGTGCTCGGCCGCGGCATGCAGCGCCATCGCCATGGCGAGTTCATCCGCTTCCTGAACGCGGTCGAGGCCGCCGTGCCGGCGGGCAAGGGGATCCACGCGGTGCTCGACAACTACGGCAGCCACAAGCACCCGAAGGTCCGCGCCCGGCTCGCCCGCCATCCGCGATGGACTTTCCACTTCACCCCGACATCGGCCTCATGGCTCAACGCCGTCGAGGGCTTCTTCTCCGCCCTCACACGCCGCCGGCAGGCGGCCATCAAACGCTACATCGTCGAGCACAACCAAAGGCCCAGACCCTTCGTCTGGACCAAACCCGCCGCTGCCATCTTCGACGCTCTCAACCGGACCCCTGAACCATCCGTCTGAGTCAGTGCACTAGAAGCGCCGCGTCAAGCAGTGCGAGGAAAGCGTTGCACCGCAAGGCTCTTTGCCGACAGGGCAATAGCACGCCAAGCTCAAAACATTGCGCCAATTTAAATTGCTTAATCAATTATTGAGAAGATAATCGTGAATCTCCATCCAATGTGTTATTTTAACGCATTTTGTTCGGACTTCGCTATACCAGATGTAAGTTTGATTCAGGCAATAGTATGGCATGTATATGTTATCAATCTTATGCCACGCGCATACCTCAATCCGCGAAGAAAACTGACCTTGGATAAACCCAAGAAAATTACAGTTTTTCGGCGCCGAACCGATCGGCATCCAGTTAGTATATAGGCCCTTCTCTCTTTCCACTCGGTTGCCTATAATGAATCAGATACCGAAGTTATAATCAAGCGATCGGACTGAGTGCTCTAGCCAACGCTCACCCGCGATTTCATGTTGCGGAAAGCTGTCTGACCAGATCGTCCGATATGTTCGATGTCGCGCCGCGAAGGACGCGGCGATTCTAGCGAGACTGGGTAGACCGCGCCAGAAGACTCGGGCAAATGTGGCAATCCACGCAGGAGCCGTGGGCAACACGAGGACTTGCAATGCAACGGCGGGCGATCCTGTCCGCAGGCCTGGCGCTGATCCTAGGTGCGGTGCTCGGCATTGGGGCCCTCGGCATGCTCGTGCTGACGGACACCGGTACCGGTCTGCTGGGAAGGGCTGGTCCTTCCGCAACCGACCTACGCCATCGCTTCTTCGCGACATCGTCGACTGCCGATCACCGAGGCAGTCCAGAGCAAGTCAGGGCCCCGGTGCGAACTGCGCTGGAAGGCGGGCGGGTCGTGGTGCGCCTGAGCGACGGGGAACAGACACGGATCGGCGTCGAAACGGCACGGCGTATGCGCTTTCCCCATCCCATCGAGGTGCAGGCATACGGCAGTGTCATCGATCCCGCCCGCGTCACGGACCTTACCAACGGTTACGCGGGCGCGGTGGCGGCGCTCCAGGCCGCAAAGGCCAAAGCCGAGGTCTCAGGCAGCGCCGCGCGGCGGGCGAAGAGCCTCAGCGCCGGGGTGGTGACCGCGGCCCAGATCGAGCTCACCGAGGGCGCAGCTATCACCGATCAGGCAGCCGTAACCGTCGCCGAATCACAAATTCGTACCTTGGCCGCCACCGCTCAGCAAGAATGGGGTCTGGTGATCGGCAAGGCCATCGTCGAACGCAGTCCCACCGTAACGCGCCTCATCGAACGGAACGATTTCCTCGTCCAGGTCACGCTGCCGCCCGGCGAGACGTTAAAGGCCCTGCCCGTCATGGCTTTCGCCGAGGTTCCGCCCCAGAGCGAGCGCGTCCCCCTACGCTACGTCTCGCCCGCGACGCGGACCGATCAGCGCGTCCAGGGCGTCAGCTCCTTCTACACGGTCTCGGGCAACAGCGGCCTTCTGCCCGGCATGAGTACGCTGGTCTTCCTGACCTCCGACCGCAAGACCCTGGGTCTCAGCATTCCAGAGAGCGCCGTGGTGCACTGGCAGGGAGGCGCCTGGTTTTATCGCAATGTCGGCGAGGACGCCTTCGTGCGCCACCCGCTGAAGGCCGACGCCCCGATTTCGGCCGACACCTACATCGTCGACGATCTCGGCCCCGAAGCGCAGATCATCGTCACAGGGCCACAGGCGGTCCTCTCGGAAGAACTGAGAGGGCAGATCCAGGCTCACGGCGATACGGACGACGATTGAGCATGCGCGATGAGCGGCCCCCGTCCCGCACGTCGCGGAGCGATGCTTCGAGCCCGGCGTCGGCCCGTGCGCCCTCCGGCCTGCAGGGGCGCCTCGTCGCCTTCGCCGTGCGTCGGCCCGGCATCGTCCTAGCCCTCGCCTTTACCCTTGCGGTCTACGGACTTTTCGCCCTCAGCAGCGCCAAGTACGACGTCTTCCCAGAGTTTGCGCCTCCGACGGTGACGGTGCAGACCGAGGCACCCGGCCTCAACCCGGAGCAGGTCGAGGTGTTGGTCACCCAGGCCTTGGAGGTCGCCATCGCCGGCCTGCCGGGCCTTGCCACCGTACGCTCCAATTCGGTTCAAGGCCTGTCGGTGATCACCGTGACCTTCGGGGCGGGGAGCGACATCTACCGAGCGCGCCAACTTGTGAACGAACGCTTGGCCGCGCTGGCCGGGCGTCTGCCGCAGGGCGTGCTACCGCCGGCCATGACGGCGCTGACATCCTCCACGAGTTCAGTGTTGCTCATTGGGCTCACCTCGCCGACCCGCACGCTCATGGATCTGCGCACGATCGCCGATTGGCGTGTGCGCCTACGCCTGCTTGCCGCCCCCGGCGTCGGCGAAGTGCTGATCTATGGCGGCGACGTGCGTTCCATTCGTATCCAGGTTCGGCCGCACGACCTCGTCCGCTTCCGCGTCGGCCTCAACGATGTTCTCGTTGCCGGGCGCAAGGCGACGGGCGTGCGTGGGGCAGGCTTCGTCGACACGACCAATCAGCGCATCACCTTGCAGACCGAGGGGCAGTCCCTGACCCCGGAGGCGATCGCCCGGACCGTCCTCGTCAACGAGGGCGGGGCCAGCGTGGTGCTCGGCGACGTCGCCGACGTGGTGACGGAGCCGGAGCCGGCGATCAGCGCAGCCCTCGTTGACGGTAGGCCGGGGGTGCTGATGATGGTCGGCGCGCAGTACGGCGCCAACACCCTCGACGTCACAGCTCGGGTTGACGCCGCCCTGGCTGAGCTGCGCCCGGGCCTGGAGCGCGACGGCATCGACCTGCGCGCCGATCTGTTCCGACCGGCGAACTTCGTCACGCAGGCTACTGGACACGTATTGAAGGCCCTGGCCCTCGGCGGCGTCCTCGTGGTGATCGTGCTGCTCGTCTTCCTGTACGACTGGCGGACGGCGTTCATCAGCGTTACGGCGATCCCGCTTTCCCTGATCGGGGCCGTCCTCGTGCTCGGGGCGTTCGGCCAGAGCCTCAACACGATGACGCTCGGCGGTCTGGCCATCGCCATCGGCGAGGTGGTCGACGATGCGGTGATCGGTGTCGAGAACGTGATGCGCCGGCTGCGGGAGAACCACCGCGCGGGCTCGCCCGTCGCCGGAGCCAAGGTGGTGCGCGATGCCATTCTGGAAGTGCGCGTCTCGGTTGCCTACGCCACCTTCGCGGTGCTGCTCGTGTTCCTGCCGGTGCTGGCGTTAACCGGCGTGCCGGGCCGCCTGTTCGGCCCCTTGGCGCTCGCCTACATCCTCGCCGTACTGACGTCGCTTGCCGTCGCCCTGACGGTGACGCCGGCGTTGGCCCGCCTGCTGCTGGCGGGTCGCGAGAACATGCCGGCCGCCGAGCCGCCGGTGACCCGAGCCGCACGGCGCGTGTACGTCCGCCTGCTGCGGCGGACCGACCGGCATCCGCGTCTCGTTTTGGTCGCTTGCCTCGCTCTGACACTCCTGAGCGGCGCGCTGGTACCGCTGCTGGGCGGCACCTTCCTGCCGGACCTCAAGGAGGGCCATCTCATCCTGCACATGACGACGGCGCCGGGGACCTCGCTGCGAGAGACGCTCCGGGTCGGCGAACGCGTCACCGCGGCGCTGAAGTCCGTACCTGGTGTGCGCGCCGTGGCTCAGCAGGTTGGTCGCGCCGAGGCCGGGTACGATCTCGGCGGCACGCATGATAGCGAGATGCATATCGATCTCGACCCCGGCCTCGACGGCGCCGCGCAGGCACGGGCCGAAGCCAGTATCCGGGCTCTGATGCTGGCCACCCCCGGTGCGAGCTTTTCCCTCAAGACCTTCCTCACCGAACGCATCGAGGAGGTGGTCTCGGGCTACACCGCGCCGGTGGTGGTGAGCGTTTCCGGCGCGGACCTCGAAACAATCGAGGCGACCGCCCGCGAGGTGGCGCGGGAACTCGCAGAGGTACGCGGCGCCGTGGATGTGCAGCTGAAATCGCCACCGGGCCTGCCCCAGATCAACGTCAGCCTGCGCCCGAACGACCTGCGCCACTGGGGACTCGATGCCATCGAGGTCCTGGAGATCGTCCGCACGGCCTACCAGGGTGACATCGTGGGGCAGGCCTATGAGGGCAACGCCGTCTTCAACGTCGTGGTGGTCCTCGACCCGGCCACGCGGACGCGCCTGGCGACCCTCGGCAACCTGCCCCTGCGCACCCCTGGCGGCACCTACATCCGGCTCGCTCACGTGGCGGACGTGTATGAGACCTCCGGTCGCTATGCCGTCGGACATGTCGGCGCGCAGCGGGCGCGGGTGGTCACCGCGAACGTGCAGGGGCGCGATGTCGCCTCGTTCACCGAGGCAGTGAAGCAGAAACTCGCCCGGTCAGTGACGCCGCCCTCGGGCGTCGACATCGGCATCGCCGGCGCGGCCGAGGCGCAGGCCGCTGCCAGACGCGACCTGGTCCTTTATTCAGGGCTCGCCGGGCTCGGGATCGTGCTGCTGCTCCTCGTCGTCACAGGATCGCTGACCAATCTCGCCCTGATCCTCGTCAACATCCCGTTCGCGTTCGTCGGGGGCGTGATGGCGGTGGCCGCCACCAGTGCCGTGATCTCGCTCGGCTCGATCGTCGGCTTCGTGACGTTGTTCGGCATCTCCCTACGCAACACCATCATGATGATCGCGCATTACGAGCACCTCGTACTCGTTGAGGGTCGGACGTGGGAGGCGGCCGTGGCCGTCGAGGGCGCGGCCGACCGCCTCGTGCCGATCCTGATGACGTCCCTCGTCACCGGTCTCGGGCTCCTGCCCCTCGCGTTGGGTGCGGGCGAGCCCGGCCGCGAGATCGAAGGCCCCATGGCCCAAGTCATCCTTGGCGGACTCATCACCTCGACCGTGCTCAACCTTGCCGTGCTGCCCATGCTAGCGAGTCGTTTTGCTCAGTTCAGGACAACAAACGAGACAAGCCATTTTGCATCGAATATTTAGCCTGGCCCAGACAGGTTCGCCCTTGGACCGAATTCATAGCATACATGATATGAATGCTTGAGATATGCATAAAGCGCCAAAAATCCCTACCTATGACTGCTGATTTCACCCACGCGGCGTGCGACCCGGCTGCCTTAGCCTCATACATCGAGCAGAACATTCGCTCGCCAGCGCGATCGTTGACCCGGGTACGCTCGTAGTCGCGGGTCCCCGGAAGGTGGTTGATCCGCTCACCCCCGGGAGAGATGTTGCCTTCGATGTTGCACCCGCTGGCCTCGGACGGTGCCGAAAGCGTTTCGGGCCGCGAATGCTCTCCGCCAGCCCGCTTCTCGCGCCGCCAATCGGACGGGGCATGGAACGTGCTCGCCCAGATGGCATGCCGAAGAGACTTCGCCGTGAGCTCGGCGTTCACGTACGCCTCGGGAAAAGCACCGGTCTGCGATGGCATGCCACTCGCGGACCATCCAGGCGTTCCGATCCTCAGATACCGCCCGGCACACGGCCACCACACGGCCGTAGCGGTCGGTGTCTTGCGGGTCGCATGTCACGACACGCTTGCCGATGTGGGCAGCGAGGGCTAGCGCCGCGGCTTGACCGCAGCGGTAATCCTTGCCGGCGGCATCCTTGCAAGTCTGGGTGCTCTCTGGCGCATTTCTGCCGTGCAAGCGGATGGGGGTGTCCCGGATCACCACCGTGTCGCCGTCGCTAACGCCGGCGCGGCCAACGAGAGGATCGGCGGCTATGGCGGGAGATGTGAAAAGAATGGCGACGACGAGGATGGTCCGCACGACGGTCTTCCGGGGGTGGTGCTGACCGCGGATGTCTAAAACACACGCAGCTCAAAGCCAGCGCTCGTCGAGGTCGGTCGCGTTTCGTTCGGCCACGGGCTGGCTCTCGTCTCCCTCAGCTGTCCGACGTCAGCACCTGTGGGACAGAATGAGGGTCTTCACGAACGGAGGATGGCTGGTTCATCGTAGCCCCTGAGGAGCGAAGATGAAGCAAACATCCGGACCGGCCAAGAAGCCTGCAGAAGCGGTGATCAAGGACATCCGTCGGGCCACACGTCGGCAGTTCTCGTCCGAGGAGAAGATCCGCGTCGTACTGGAAGGCTTGCGTGGCGAGGACAGCATCGCCGAGTTGTGCCGACGTGAGGGTATCGCCGCCTCGATGTACTACGGCTGGTCCAAGGAGTTCCTGGAGGCTGGTAAGAAGCGCCTGTCCGGCGACACAGCGCGCGCGGCAACGACGGACGAGGTGCGGGATCTCCGTCGCGAAGCGGGGGCGCTGAAGGAGGTCGTGGCTGATCTCGTCCTGGAGAATCGTCTGCTTAAAAAAAGCATGAGCGGGGCTGGGGGCGACGAGGCATGAGGTACCCGGCCCCCGAGAAGCTGGAGATTATCCGGCTGGTCGAGCAATCCCACCTGCCGGTGCGTGCCACCCTGGACAAGCTCGGCATCACGCGCTCGACGTTTTACCGCTGGTACGACGCCTACCAGCGCGGCGGCCCCGAGGCGTTGAATGACCAACCTTCGCAGCCGAGCCGGGTCTGGAACCGTCTACCTGCGGAGATCCGCGAGCAGATCGTTGCCCTGGCTCTGGAGCAGCCTGAACTCAGTCCGCGTGAGCTGGCAGTGCGCTTCACCGACGAGCGCCGCTACTTCGTCTCGGAAGCGACCGTCTACCGGTTGCTCAAGTCTCAGGACCTGATCACCAGCCCGGCCTATATCGTCATCAAGGCTGCCGACGAGTTCCGCGATAAGACCACCGCGCCCAACCAGCTTTGGCAGACGGACTTCACCTACCTGAAGGTCGTTGGCTGGGGCTGGTACTACCTGTCGACGGTCCTGGACGAACCGAAGGACCGCGTAGCGACTTCTCACGCTACATCGTCGCCTGGAAGCTGTGCACGACAATGCAGGCCAGCGACGTCACCGCCACGCTCGACCTGGCGCTGGGTGCGGCTGGGCTCGATCGGGCGCGGGTGATGCCGCGGCCACGCCTGCTCTCCGACAACGGGCCGAGCTACGTCGCCAGCGACCTGGCTGACTGGCTCGGCAGTCGGGGCATGACCCACATCCGCGGTGCGCCATGCCATCCTCAAACGCAGGGCAAGATCGAGCGTTGGCATCAGACGCTCAAGAACCGCATCCTGCTCGAACACGCCTACTTGCCCGGCGAGCTGAAGACGCAGGTTGCCGACTTCGTCGAACACTACAATCATGCCCGAGCCCATGAGAGCCTAAGCAACCTTACGCCCGCTGACGTCTACTTCGGACGCGGCGAAGGGATCCTGGCCGAGCGGGAACGCATCAAGCGCCAGACCCTGATGGATCGCCGCTTGCGCCACCACGCGCAGGCCGCCTAACCTCTCACCCCAGATGGACCAGAGCCTCCGCTCCTGAACACCGCTGAATGTCCCAAATCATCTGACGACGGACACCTCTAAGCTCCTTCACAGGACTGACCTGGGCTCAGGTCTATTTCTCTCTGTCTGGACCTAATATGGGGAGCCTCTTTCATTTTTGACGTGTCGATCCGCACGCACCATCGCGGATTAAGCGGACGGACCGTCGTGCACCGTGATCAACCCCATAGCAAGCACGACGCCAGCCAACTCAGGATCGGCAAGGAATAAGTTGTCCTCTAGGGCTATTTTTTTACGGCGATCCTGTTGATATTTTCAAAGCGGCACGTCTTAAGAAAAAATTGGCGCAATCTAAGGGAGAGATACAATGACCAAAATCGAACAAAATCAAGTGGTCGATTATATCGAATTAAGTGCCGATATCGTTTCGGCCTTTGTGTCCAACAATTCCATCCCCGCGAGCGAGCTTGGCAATCTGCTCGCTAACGTACACACGGCCATCACGGACCTCGCTGCGAGCGGATCTGCTTCTTCGAAGGGTGACGAGGTCGAGAAGGTCACCTCGGCGCAGATCAGGAAATCGGTCACGCCGGACGCCCTTATCAGCTTCGAGGACGGCAAGCCCTACAAGACCTTGCGCCGGCATCTCACCCTCCGCGGGCTCACGCCCGAGGATTATCGTGTGAAGTGGGGTCTGTCCGCGGATTATCCGATGACCGCCGCGAGCTACTCGGCCCAGCGTTCCGATCTCGCCCGTGCGCTTGGTCTGGGACAGCAGCGGAAGAGGGCCAGCAAAGCTGTTGAGACTCCGCAGCCCGACATGACCGTTTCCGAGGCTTCGACCGACGTGACGCCGAAGCGTGCGGGGCGTCCGCGCAAGACTGCTGCTGCTCGACGCTGATGGAGTCGGCGGCCGAGGTATCGCCGCTTCAGGCGTCCACAACTTCACTGCATTGAACCTGTCGACTGCCGCTTCTTTCGCCTTGCGGAAATTGTATGGAGACGCTCTTTGTAAAGGGATTGCCCTTGCTGGTCCTCTGGCAACTCACTTTAAAACTGACAGCCCGCTGCATCTCAGCAAGCGGGCTGTTTTTTCTAAAACAATCGCCTTGGAGCTCGTTGTCGTATCTCGCTTACTCTGGAAGTAAACATAGAGTGAATCGTCGCCTATGTTCGTCCTGCGTTCGATCTAATATCAGTGTGGCCGAAATGCACTAGAGGTATCCGGCCAAGGCTTGCTAAACTCTGGACACACCGCACCGAGAGTGCGCCTCCGACTTTCGGTAGCCGCCCCATGTTCAAGACGCTCTTCCTCGCCAGCACCGCCGCCGCCCTCCTCGTGGGCGCTGCCTCGGCCGCCGACCTTCCGCGGCGCGCCGCTCCGCCGGTGTTCGTGCCGGTGCCGGTGTTCACCTGGACAGGCTTCTACGCCGGGTTTAACGCTGGCTACGCCTTCAACGAGCGTGACACCGTCCGCACCACCGGCATCGGCGCCTTGCAGAACAACGTCAACGCCGGCCTTCGCCGCGGTGATGTCCGTCTCTCCCAGGAAGGCTTCACCGGCGGCGGCCAGATTGGCTACAATCTCCAATTCACCCCAGGTTCCGGCGTCGTCATCGGCTTCGAAGCCGATGCGCAGTACACCGACCTCCAGCGCACCCAGGTCGACAGCATTTTCCTGCCGGTGTTCAACCCGAACCGCCTGACCAACACCTACCGCTCGGAGCTTGGCTTCCTCGGAACTGTGCGCGGCCGCATCGGCTACGCCTTCGACCGCGTCCTCGTGTACGGCACCGGCGGTTTCGCCTACGGCGACGTGTCCCAGAACATCAGCTTCACCACCGGCATCCCGCAGACCTATGCCGGTTCGCGGTCACAGATCGAGACGGGTTACGCCTACGGCGGCGGCATCGAGTACGCCCTGCCCACCGAGTCGTTCCTGAACTTCTTCAAGTCCAGTGCCGTCACGGTCAAGGCGGAGTACCTGCGCTACGATCTCGGTACCAAGAACCTCCTCGTCGGTACCACGGGCGGTCCTGGCATCGGCTACAACTCCCGCTTCACCACCGAAGGTAGCCTCGTGCGCGCTGGCGTGAACTACAAGTTCGGCTCGTACTAGGACCTGCGGGACTTTTAGGTTCGGCCTAAGCGTCCCCAGCCCCGATCACGGAGCCGCTTCTGTCGAGGCACACCCCGAGGAGAAATCCTCGGGGTTTTGTCGTTTGCTCTTAAATCGGCATGTCCCGTCTCTAAACGCTCAACAGCTCGCCCCATCGGGTCGTGTAACGCTGCGATAGATGCTCGGCCCGCAGCTTCCAGGGTCGGTCCATACCCGAAGTCGCGTAGCGCACCCGGTCCTTGCCGTACCGGGCGTTCAGGGCATCCACGGCGGCCATGAGTTGGACCCGACGGGGCTGATCCGGCTGAAGGAATAGCGAGCCCTGCACGGCGGCGGCCGGGCGGAGGTCGAGCAGGAGTATGCCGCACTTCTTGTAGCGGAAGCCCGGCCGGTAAATGCCCTTGAGGCCCCATAGGGCGGCTCGGATCAGGCGAGCGGTGTCACTGGTGCCAATGGTGAGCCGAACGGGCCTGGTGGCGTGGTACTGGGCATCCTCGGGCTTGTGCCGGTTGGTCGTCAGCATGACGGTGATCGAGGCCGTGGCGAGGCCCTGCCGGCGTAGCTTCTGCGCGGCGTAGGAGGTGTAGGCAGTCAGCGCCTCGGCCAACTCGTCGAAGCCCTCCACCGCCCGGCCGAAGCTTCGCGACGTGCAGATGGTCTTGGCATCGGGGCTCCCGTGTTCGAGGTCGATGCAGGGGATTCCCTGAAGCTCCATCACGGTCCGCTGCACCACCACGTTGAAACGGCGCCGGATCATCGCCGGGCAGGACTCGCGCAGGTGAAGCGGGGTCGTAATCCCCATGCCCGCAAGATGGTGCTGGAGGCGGTGCCCGATACCCCAGACATCGCCGAGATCCAGCCGGGCGAGGGCAACTGTCTGAGCGGCCTCGTCGGCGAGGTAGCAGACGCCCCCAGACGCGGGGTCCTTCTTGGCGGTTCGGTTGGCGACCTTGGCGAGGGTCTTCGTCGGGCCGATGCCGACGCACACCGGGATGCCGGTGCTGAGGCCAACGGTTTTCCGCAGGCGACGGGCGTGGGTCTCCGGATCGGCAAAGCCGGTGAGGCCAAGGAACGCCTCGTCGATGCTGTACACCTCCAGGTCGGGGGTGAAGTCGGCGAGTACCTGCATCACACGCGCCGAGAGGCAGCCGTAGAGGGTGTAGTTCGAGCTGCGGACCTGAACCCCCCAGCGCTCGAACTCGTCGCGGCGAAGGTGCCAGGCGTCGCCCATCTTGATCCCGAGGGCCTTGGCCTCGTTCGACCGCGCTATGACGCATCCATCATTGTTGGACAGCACCACCACCGGCTTGCCCCGCAGCGCCGGCTGAAACAGCCGCTCGCACGACGCGTAGAAGTTGTTGCAGTCCACGAGGGCGATGGGTGCGCTCACGGCCTAGAAACGGCGGAATGAGTGCGTGACGACGCCCCACACCTCGAACTCCGCCTCATCGGGCACCTCGATGTCGGGGAAGGCAGGGTTCTCGGGGTGAAGGATGATCCGGCCGCGCTTCTTCAGGAAGCGCTTCATCGTGAACTCGCCATTCAGACAGGCAACGACGATGCAGCCGTGCGCGGGCGTCTTCGCCTTGTCCACCACGGCCACGTCGCCGGGGTAGAGGCCAGCCCCGAGCATGCTCTCGCCCGCGACGCGCACGGCGAACACCGAGGGCAGCCGCGCGCCCACCAGTTCGTTGAAATCCAGCGGGCTCTCAAGGCTGTCCTCGGCCGGTGAGGGGAATCCGCAAGCCACGGACGCCGTCACATATGGCACCTCGGCCGTCGAGTTGCCGTCCACCTTGAGGAAGGCGGCAATGCCACCGGAGGTGCCGCCACGGGCCGCGATCCGACGCGCGAGGTCCGCGATTTCCACCGGCAGGCGCACGACCTTGGTCGGCTCGCTCTTTCGGCGGCCGGAGTTCGGGCGCGCCCCGCCCCGTGAGCTCGTCGTGGACATGGCCGCTGACCCAATTGATTTCTGTTACAGAAACCAAACGCGCAACGTGCCGAAAGGTCCACCCCTTTATGCCGTCAAGCGATAAGTTCGCAGGGGCTTGTTAAATGTGGGGATAACTCGGATATCCGCTGTGGAGGGCTTCAGCCGGGCTCGTTTCCGGTATGTCATTGAGCCTGAATGAGTTTTACCACTTGCAGATGCTGCAATCCGTAGGTCTGTCAGCCATGGGGCGTTTTCAGCTACGGATCTTACGTCGTCCGCTGAGAAGCCAAGGTCCGATTGAAACCCAGCATGCCTGGGTCGAGGCCACCTCTGCCGAGCAGGCTATCGCTCAGGGGAAGTTTCTGGCTGAAGCCGCGCTGGAGGGCTGGTCCGGCGTATCGATCCTCACCAACGAGACGGGCGCCATGATCTGGTCGGTGCGCAAGGATATGCCGCGCCTCGACGGACCGGGCTCGCTCTGAACGCCCAACCCCTGTTCCGGATGGACGAGGGCAAAGCCTGCGATTGCGCGCACCACCGCGGGCGCTCGTTCGACGCGTAGCGTCCACAGGCGCCAGGGCGTCGCCAAGGGCAGGAAATCAGCCTCGTCGAGAACGTGCTCCGGGTGATCGGCGTGGGCGATGGCCATCCGGAACGGCACATCTCCCGGCTGTCCTATGAGCACCACCGTGAGAGTGTTGACCCCGTCATGCAGCCACGAGGTTACGTCGTAGGTGAACCCGTCCTCGGTCGGCTCCAGGCCCTCCAAAGCGGGCTGGGTTACGCCGTAGGTGTTGAGACTGACCATAGCACGGCTCCCCGCGCCCCACAGTGTGAGACGCAGCCGTTCCCCGGCTCGAATGTGCATGATGTGCCCCGCTTCAAGGCCCAAACTGACGGGTTCGTGAGTTTTCCACAACGGGAACATGTCGCGAACGGTTACGTCGCGTTAACCATGTTGCAGCGGTGCATGAGGGTTCCCACCAGGCAAGAGGCAGGGCGATTTGGAAGGTCCGGGGATACGTCTCGCGGAGTCCTCTGCCGTGGCACTCCTGCTGCCTCACGACCCTTTGCCGACCGCACTGCGCAGCCGATCCTCAGGATCGGACCCGTGCCCAGCATCCCAACCCTCCTCGCGAGCGTGTGTCTTTCCGGCGGCGTTGTTGCAGGCCTGTTCGTAGGCGCCGGAGGCTCCGTGGCGATTGCAGCTTGAGACGGCGATGGCCTGCTCACGTATCGAGAATGGCTGGAAGGTACTGTTCACCCGCACCACCGACCTCGTGCAGAAGCTCCAGATCGCCCGGTGCGACCTCACCCGGGAGGCTGCCCTCGCCCGGCTCGATCGCTTCGACCAGCTGATCCTCGACGACCTCGCCCACGTCACCAAGGATCAGGCCGAGACCCGCGTACTGTTCGAGCTGATCGGCGCCCGCTACGAGCGGCGCTCGATCCTCATCACAGCCCCCACCACCGAACCAGGGTCGGGAGCAAATCAGATAGGGCAACGACCCAAGAGCCGGGGGCATTTCAGCTGAGGCAATGCGACCAATCATCCAGATTGCCGCGCTACACCGCCCGTTTTCGCAGTGCTGCAACCCAGGTGATTGTCACGGTGAATCGCTGTGACATGGCCCGCAACCCAACGCCTGTCCAGCATCGCGCTGCGGAACGTTGAGCACAAAGTCTCGGACAAGCGACGGGCAGTCCTGGCACGCCCGCCGCGCCGGGAGGCGCGACGGGCGATGTTCACTCCGGGCCTTCTGCCGAACCTTACACGGTGGGGCTAGGCCCTGATGGTCACGGTCTGGCTTTGGGTCAGCAGGCTCTGGACCTGGCCGGCGAGACGGCTCTGCTCCGGCCGGAGGAGGCGCAGACCCGCGGCGTTGAGCAGGTTCAAACCGAGCATGAGGGCGAGATCGAGCATCTTGCGGTCATCGTCGCTCAGGGGGAAATCCTGGAGATGCCGGCAACCCTTGTGCCAGTCGATCTGTGCCTCGCCCTCGACGATCTCGGAAAGCTGCTCTTGCAGGTAGACCGTGGCGCTCTTGTTGAAGGACGGCGAGACGAGGAGGTAGATCTCCGCGACGAAACTCAGGCTCGCGTCCGCCCTGTGGTCCGGGAGCCTGCGCCATAGCTTGACCCCTTCGCCGACCCGCACGCGCCGGCGGCCGTTCTGCGAGCCGACCAGCAGGTAGGCCCCGCTGCGACGGTTCCGGTTCAACCACGCGCAGACGTGGCCGAGATCCGTCCAGTCGGCGGCGAGCACCTGCTGGCCGGAGAGCCGGTCTGTGACGAGACGCAGGGTAGTGTCCGGGGTCGGACATGACATCTGCGTCGCGAGACGGAATTCATGGAGGATCTTGGGCAGGGTCATGGTCATGTGGGATCTCCGGGTCTTGGTCGACGAAAGTGGGAAAGGGGCCGCATGGCGCGGCGGTCTCGGCGCGAAAGGGTCGTGGCGAAGCGGACCGGCCGGGCGGTCAAACCTCGTTTTGACGCATGGGCTGCCTCCGGCGAGCGAATGAGGACGGGACGGGATCGCGGGCCGGTTCTAAGGAACAGCCTTGACGACCCCGCGGCGAAAGCTCGGGTGGCCTCTCGCCGGCGAGGGTCCGCGCTGGGGGGGCCTCAGCGGCGACAGGCCTGGAACGGCGACGCTCAAAGCGCTCGGGGGCGGCCCTTAGGCGGCGGCGGTGGTCACGCCGTCCGTCGGGGCCGCTGCCGTTGCGCGCGTGAGATACCGGGAGAGGTTGTCCTCGCTGGCCCGATAGGCGTCGGAACCAAGGGCACCGCGCATGTGCTGCAGGGCGAGCCAGATCCGATAGGTCGCCGCCACGTCAGCCCGGCAATAGGCGGCGATCTCGGCGATGCGGCCGGCCTGCAGGAACTCGGCGACCCGGGACCCATCGATGCCCGCGGGCTTGCCCGGCACGTTGAGGGCACGGCACAGGGCATCGAGGCCCATCTTGCCGCCCGGCTGGTAGTTCGACAGCACGTCGCAGAGGTCGAGGGCCGCCTCGGAATAGCGATGGAGATAGGCGCGACGGGCGAGCCCCGGCATCGCGACCCGATTGACCAGGGCACGATATTGAAGAACCGGCAGATCGAACGCGGTGCCGTTGAACGTGACGATCTGCGGTCCCGTCGCCACGACACGGGCGTCGAAATCGCGGATCAGTCCGGCCTCGTCATGATCCCCGCAATGGGGGGCCTCGATGGCCTCGACCTGCCAGGCACCGGTGGCAAAGCGCGCCGTGAGGGCCCCGACACAGATGATTCTATGGAACGCGAGCTTCGGGAACTTTCCGGCGAGACGGCCTTGCGCGCCGGCCGTGTCCGTGTCGGCGAGCCCGTACATTCGGGCCAGACCTTCGAGGTCCGGAACCGTTTCGAGATCGAAGACCAGGACCGAACGCTCGGGCGCAGGTGCGTATGACGACGGCGGCGCGCCGGGCCGGCGGCGGTGCATCGGGTGAGGGGAGGGCATGGGAATCGAGCCTTTCGCCTGGTGGGTCGGGGTGGGTTGGGTGGCGAGGGGGCCGGGTCCTACTCGGCCGGGTGGCCGAGGCGGTACCAACGGCTGAGCGTCCGGGCCCATCCGTCCACGGGGTCGAGGGCGAGGAGACGCGAAGTCGCGACGTTGCGCCGGCCGGAGAGGTGCGGGTGCCCCTCGACGGTCCCGATGAGAACGGGCTCGACGAGGGGCATCAGGGTGCGGCGCCAACCCGACAGGATCGGTGCGGCGGAGAGTTCGTAGGGGTCCGGCGCGCCACCGGCGGTGAGCCGGTCGAAGGCCGCGAGCGCGGATTCGAGCCGCACCGCGTCATCGACGGGGAGAAACAGTTCGAGATGGTCGAGTCGGCTCATGAAACGGCTGTCCTTTGGTCGGTGGGGCCGCGCGTTTGCGGCCGGGGCGATCGGTCGAAGGCGGTGAACGGCGTCCCGCCGTGCTTGCGGGCGTGATGGACGCCGGGGTGGGCCCGTTGCGGGGGAGACGGTCCAGGCAATGCGGAGGTCGAGCATCCGTGACGGACCATCACCACGGCGGCGTTCGCGACCCGAACCACGGGTGATGGGGCGCCTCGGGCATCGCGCGAGCGGGGTTCGAGGACCGTCGATGCCGGCGACGCACGGTCCGGATCGGGCGTCCCGGGACACCGGCCGCACGCTCAAGCCAGGGGCACCGATCCCTCGCTGTCCCGCCTCGCGGCCGCCGACGGGCGAGGGCAGGTCTCGGGATGGTTCGCTGCGAGATTCATCACCTCGGACCCCGTCAGCACCCGCTGTCGAACCAGTGCCTCGGCGACGGCGCTCACCGCCCGGCGATTCCCCTCGATGAGCCGGAGGCTTGCCGCCATCAGTCGCTGGAGATGCTGCTCCAGGCGATGAGCGAGGACGGGATCGCCGGCGAGGAGATCGGCCGCATGTCCCGGATCGCGACGGTAGAGCAGGCCGTCGCCCAACCCGTGGCTTGTGTGCAGGGCCGTGAGTTGGGCCGTCGCCATCCGCAGATCGACTGTGGCACCGGCGTGCGGGCCGGTGCCGAGCACGATATCCGCGGCCCGGCCGCCGAGGAGCTCGATCACGACCGCCTCGATCCGCGCCCGGGTCGGCACGGCAAAGGTCGGGCCGAGTTCGGTCCAGCCCGCGGCGTCACCGCGCGGCTCGATCGATACACGCTCCACCGTGAGGCCGAGCCGGACCGCCGCGATGGCGTGGCCGGCCTCGTGCAGGGCGACGGCCCGCACGAACTCGGTCGGACGCGTGTCCTCGGGCTGGATCACGCCAAGGAGGTCGTCGAGCCTGAGCGACCGACCGGCACGCCGGGCGATCTGCCGGGCGGCGCGAATCCACCCGAGGGCATCGGCGCCGGTACCCCCCTGGCCAAGCCGCGCGACACCTGACAGGTCCATTCCGGCCAGGTCGTCACCGAGGTGGCCGCGCAGGATCGTCGCGAGGGCAGTCGCGTCGGGCAACGCGATGGTGAAGATCCGATCGAACCGGCCGGGGCGGCGCAGGGCAGGATCGATCCGATCCGGGTGATTCGTTGCCGCGAGCAGGACCGCTCCCCGACCGGCCGATCGAACCTCGGCGCATCGAAGCAATTGGTTCGTCGAGACGACGTTCCAGAAATCAGCGTTCCTCGATTTTACTTTATCTCTGCTTGGCAAAGCATCGCACTCGTCGATGAATCCGATGCAGGGCGCCTGAGCCAGGACGGCATCGAAGAACGCGTTCTGTTTTCCCAGCACGCTGTCGAGGTACGGAGATCCGGAGATCCAGTCGCCGATGCTCGTCTCGACGAGCGGAAGCTGCGCCGCCCGTGCCAAGGCGCGGGAAAACTGGGTTTTGCCCGTACCGGGGGGCCCGGCGAGAATGGCGCTTTCCAGTTCATTGCCATCGAGCTCCCCGGCACGGAAGCGTGCAACATCCGCGACGAGGCCCATGGCCCATTCCTTGGCCGCCCCATAGCCCGCGAGGGTCGCGAGGTCCGGCGCATCCTTGAGATCGGCGCCCTCGGCGATCCGGGCCGCGGCGCGGCGCAGGCGACGCATGATCTCGTCGGGCGTCGAATTCGGGCGCATGGCCGCGACGAGGTCATCAAGGGTGAGGCCGGCGAGATCGGCACCGGTGAGCGCCGTCTTGAGGCGTCGGCGGGTGAAAACCCGGATCGCCTTTGCCACCATCGCCGGGTCGGCCCCGTGCAGCGTCAGCTGGTTGTCGGCGGCCGAACGCAGGGCGACGGGGACCGCGTCGAGGCTCGTCGTGATCACCACGACGAGGCGCCCCTGACCCAGGCCGACCGTGGCGTCGGAAACGACGTTGGCGCGTTCGCGCTGGCGCTCGCCCTGGACCCGGACGACGCTGACGTTGCGGACGTCGCGATGGATCATGCTCTCGACCGGTACGACCCAGCGCTGGTCCGGCACGGTGACGAGGACGAGCTCGTTCGGCCCCGACCGCAGCCGCCGCAGGCCGGCGGGTCCGAGGACGCGGGCGAGGGCGAGTTCGGCGAGAAGCGTACTCGGGTTGGGGTTCGAGAATCCCGCGGAGGTCTGGGTTCGGCCGCCCCTCGGCTCAACCTCGGACCGAAGATCGAAGAACGGATCGTTGAACGCCTCGGTCGCCACGCTGGGATTGGGCTCGGACTCGGTTCCCCCGTCCGCTGTCTGGATCTCAGGCTGATCCGCCGTAGGGAAACGCGATCCCTTTCCGTTCGACCGTGCGGACCGGTTCGCGGGGCGTTGGTTCGGCGACAGGGACATGAGGGCGGAGACCTTTCGGGCAAGGCGGGATGGGTGATCGTCGGGTTTGGCGGCGAGGGGGGGGGCTATCCTGGCCGGATGGCCGCCCCCTTCGCGTCAGGCTGCGGGCACGTGGCGGGTCACGAGGTGCACCCGGCTCTCGGGACCCAAGGGGTGATCGAGATCGACCGCCAGGAACTTGCTGGCGACGAGGGCGAGGATGGCGCAGGCCGGATCGGTCTCGCCGCGCAGGGGCGGGAGGCAGTCGCGCAGGGTGGCCGAGCCACCCTCGGCAAAGAGGTGCCGGATCAGGCGCCGGGTGGCGCAGCGCGAGGGATGAAAGCCCGCCGATTCGTGGATGAGGCGGGCATTCGAGAGCCGCGGCTCACGGCTGACGACGGCCTCGCGGATGAGGCGAAGCGGGCACCCGAGCCGATGCCGGCGTGAACGCAGGGCGCGAAGCGCATCGCGGTGGGCGGGACGGTCGAGAAAGCCGTCGGGCAACGCGAGGAGGTCGAAGGTTGCCCCCCCGGCCACGCGGATGCGCCGCAGGATGAGGTGACCATCGGGATCGAGGCGCCGGACCGCCCGGACGAGGGACCGATCGAGGAGGGTTCGCTCGACCGGCATTGCGTCGATGAGCCAGTCGAATCGCTGGGCGAGCGTCTCCGCCGGAGTGGGGGGCACGGCCCCGGAGGGGAGGGGGTGGGCCCGGTCGGCGTCACCCATGGATGAGCCGGACCCGGGAAACCCGGAATGGGCCTCAGTGGTGGATGAGAACGAGGCATGCGTCATCGAGAACGGACTCCTGGAAGCGCCCGCCGCGGAGCGGCGGCGACGTCGAATCGAACGGGAGGGGTGGGATGCCGTCCCCGGAGCGGAGGGCTCCGGGGTGGTCGCGTGGGATCGGTTGGTCGTGCCCGCTGGGCCCCGCGACACCGTTGCCGACTGGCCACCGCTGGACCGGACAGCGGCGGACCACCACAGACGCGGGGTGGCCGGGATTCCGGTCCGCCAATGGCCCCGGAGGGGGCACGCGGAGGCCAACGGCGGAATCGTCGTGCGGGATTGCCCTTAGACGGGCGGCGAACCGGTTCCCTGGGGCACCGGACCGTGGGCGGCGGGCGTGGCGATGCCCAGCCGCCGGTCCGGCGGGACGACTAGTTCGGGGCGGCCGCCCAGACGCGACTCGACGCCCCGAAGGCGGCGTCGAGGTCGATCACGGCATCGCCCGCGTCGACGAGGTCGAAAATCGCGGAGATCGGGCGGGGATGGTCGGGGAGGAGATTGACGAGATCACCGAGCGCGACAGCGGTCCCGCCGGCGAGGGCGCCGAGCAGGATGCGGCGGGTGTCGCTGGGACGGGGGAGGGCGGTCTCGGGGCGCACCGGGTCGGGGACGGGGCCGCAGACGGGAAAAACGCGCGCGGAGCCGTTGCGCGAGGACGAGGCCTCGCCGTAGAAGTGGGTAACCATGCTGCTCTCTGCCTGTAACAGTGAGTTTGCGTGGCCAGGCCGTCATTGCGGCGGCAATCGCTTTGACGGCCGCCCACGGCAATGGGGGATGGTCTCGGCGAAGGCCAACCTTTTCGCAAGGACGGCTACTGACGTCGGGAGGTGCAAGTCCCGGTGAGTGCAAGATCGGTCACGGGCTTGGAAAGCGCAAGGGATGCAAGGCGGCTATTTGCGCATAACCGCACTCTCGTCCGATGATGGTAAACAAATCCTTAACGGGATCTGTAAAATTTCCGGTGATCGATCATTCGTCGGCACGCGATTCATCACTTGCCGTCCATGCTCAGACTAACTCCGTGCGACGGTAGCGCCAAAAAATTCAGCCAAAACTAATTCTTATAATTACAGAGCTTATAATTAGTAGGCACTTTATAAGTATTTATATAAACTCCGCCTTCGAAATATTATCGAAACAGTTCTATAAGACTAACAATTTTTTGTATTTATGTTGAATACAATTTTAATACCACGCACCAAAAAATATCTCCTGATCTCATTTTACTATATTGCTATAAGAGTAGATCTCAAAACCGACAAGTTCCAATATTATAGCGATGTGTCATAGATCTATATTTTCTTGATGATCGTACTCGTGGAATCGTCATCCTCGTCGTCCAGGCTCGAAGACGCCGGGTTCGCGACGATTTTTTCGGTCCCCGTGCGCGACGGCTCCCTGATCACCGACGGATTCGTCGAATCGGCCGCGGCGCTGACCTTGCGGTCAGAGACCCGGCTGCCGACGGTTTTCGGATTGATTCCGGCCGGCTGCCCTTCGATGATCGGCGGACGCTGCAGCGTCGGCAGCGCTTTCAGTTTGAGTTCGAGCTCGACCTTGTAGAGATCCCACGCCGAGAGCTCGGCCCGTTCGGTGTCCGCTAGGGCAATCGGGAGATCGGTGCTCTCGGCATGAAGCTTTGGACGACGGTCGCGTTTCGGGCGCGGCGCGACGGGATCGAGGACGTCCATCGGGGCGCCCGTGATCGACGACGGATCGCCGGTG
The DNA here is from genome assembly GCF_001422775.1 of Methylobacterium sp. Leaf87. Taxonomy (NCBI): domain Bacteria; kingdom Pseudomonadati; phylum Pseudomonadota; class Alphaproteobacteria; order Hyphomicrobiales; family Methylobacteriaceae; genus Methylobacterium; species Methylobacterium sp. Leaf87. The sequence continues at coordinate 20,745 of NZ_LMMI01000019.1, forward strand.
GTGGTGCGCACAGTTTCGATGTGAGCCTGCAATCCGGTCCGCACCAGCGGATCGTTGTGGACCGCCGCGGCCAATCCGGGCGGCAACGTCCTGAGATCCGCAGGGGTCGATCCCGACCACTGATCCGGCGTGGTCTTCCTCCCTGACCCCTTCGACCGTTCGAAGAGGGCATCGATCAGCACCGCCTCCTGCGCCTGGTTCCGGGCGGCACGGTTCGGCACCGCCGGAAACTCGCCGGCCAGCGCCGCCGGCAGGCTGCGGCCGACAACCGCGACGAGCTCGTCGAGCGAGGTCGCGACCGCCGGCAGGACGGAGATCGGCACGGTCGGATCGCTTGCTTCGGATGCGAGCAGCAGGGCGGCCCACGCGGTCCGGCCCGATGCGACGACGACCCGGTAGGGACTGCTCGCCGCCTCCAGCGCCCGCGCCTGGCGAAGGCTCAGGTTCGCCAAGGGTGCGAACAGGTCGACGCCCTGTGTCGTCGACACCGGGATGTCCGAATCGGACGACCGCAGATCCCACGCAGGCCGACCGTTCGTGGTGCGGTGAACCGCCACCAGCACGTAGACACGGCCGGCCCGGATGACGGGCGGCAGGTGCCCGTAATCGGTGCGAAGGGCGATGAGACACTCGCCAACATTCGGATGCCAGACCGGGTTGGGACCGGGACGCGACGCCGAGCCTGCGGCTTTCGCATCCGCCACAGGAGGCAAGGGGTCGCCGACAGTGATGCGGTCACCCTCCGGTGCGGGCGATTCGAATCGCACGCCCCCCGAGCGCATCAACGCGGCAAGCCCCTCGCGGATGAAGCCCGTGCGCAGGCGTTGAGCGGAAAGGCGGCGCAAGTCCGCGACCGTCAGGTCCGGCCTGGGATCGCGCGGGGCGAGGAGACCGGCGATCACCGTGGCGAGCCGGCGTTCGATGACCCCATCCGCCGCGGCGTCATCGACCCCGAGGATTAGGGTGGCGCCCGCCCGCCCGGCATTGATGACGAGCGAGGCAAGATCGCCGTCTGCGAGGGCGTGGGCCCGCGGGGCCACGATCAGGGTCGAGGGCGACCACACCGCGTTGGCGCGTCCGATGACGTCGCGCAGACGGTGATGCGCAATCACGGGCGCTGCCAGATCCTCCGCGTGCGACAGGACGGCCCCGACGGCGACGACCGGGCCTGGGGCGTAGGTCCCGGCCTGATGGTCCGCCACCGCACGGTGGAGATCCGCGGTGAGCGTACCCCCCGTGGCGCGCACGCAAACGAGGGTGGGGGCCGCCACGCCGACATTGGCCTGCGCGATGCGGAGCGCGTGTGTGGTGCGCAGGTGGATCGTTCGCGTCGTGATGCGATCCACGGTCTGCGTCGAGGACACTCCCCCCACCGAGGGGACTCCGACGATGGCCGGATGCCCGAGGATCGCAGTGAGGCGATGATGGCGGGCCGAGGGATCGACGATGACGCGGGTCAGGAACGCGCGGAGGTCGGCAACCAGCACCGTGGATCGTCCCCGCGCCAGCGAACGCACCAACACCGGGGGAGATCCGAATGCGATCCGCCGGTTCTCCGCCACGAGATCCGCTCGCGCCGCCGCGATCTCCCGCGGCTCGGTCTGCGACATCTGACGCCCGAAATGCCGCTCGGGCCGAGCGGCGATCGGTTGAACTCGGGTCGAGAGCCCGAGTTCGAAGAACGCGCGATTCTGGAGGCTCCACCACAGGTCGGGCCAAGCCACGCCTTCGGCGACGAAAACGGGGCGCCGATCCTGACCCTCCCCGCGACCGGCGGTCCGCACCCGGGCGACGAGATCGCGCAGCTTGTGCCGGCTCAGGCGGCCGCCGTTGTACGGGCGCAGGGCGATGACCACGTGCGCGTGCCGATTTCGCAATGCGCGCGTCGGGTGGCGCACGGCCGGATCGTGGATGCAGAGATAGGCACCGACGGGCAGATCGCCCACCACCGCCGCGACGAGGCGTCGGGCGAGCGTTATGGCCTCCTCGAGGGTCAGCTCCGCGTCGCTGGGCAGGGCCAGTACCAGGTCGAGGCCGGTCTGGGGAAAGCGCAGGCGGTCCGTCCCCGGAATCTGTGGTGGTTCGGCGGCATCGAGGGCCCGCGCGAACGCCAGGGGGGCGGCGTGATCCGGTGGAGCGCCGGGCGGAAGCAGCATCGCCTCGTAGACGAGGTCGCCGGACAGGTGGCTGTAGGTGAAGCGCTGGCCGTCATGGGTGGTGGATCGGCGGCCGAGATAGGCGAGGTAGCCCGGCATCGGGCGGCGCGGTTTCCGGTTCAGGAACCGGGCGATGAGCAGGGCGATGGCCACCGGACCTCCTTCGAACACCCCGAATCGTGGCCGGGATCCCAGGACTGCATATTGCGCTCGCCTCTCACTTGAAAAATCGCAAGCGCATTGTTTTCTATGCGTTTTTTGACCCGAACCGTAGGATGCGAGGATCGAATTCTTTACCGTGGATCGGAGCGATGGCCAGGAAGGCTGAAGGCACGATGGCAGCCTACCGGGCCGCCCTCGCGAGGACGGAGCGGGCACGCCACAATGTAAGTGCGGCGCGGCTCGACCTCAAATCGTCCGAGGCGCGGGAGGTCCGGGCCTTCGACACCGCACTTGTCACCTTGGCCCGCGAGATCGGCCTCCACCGGATCGACCCGGATGTCCTGGCGGCCGAGTTGCGGCGCCTCGCGCCGCTCTGCAAGTCCACCACCGCGGCGTCCAGCTTCGTCACCGCACCGACGCGGCGCCGCGCGGCCGCAGCTTCGCCCGACACGCCCGAGCAGGACTGGACCGGGCCCATCGACGGCGACCGGCCCTTCCAGGTGACGGTGCGCATTTCGGGCAACGTCGGCCGAAAGAAGCGCGCCTGCTTCGAGAAATGGGCCATGACCTGGAACGGCCGCCTCGGTGTTTGGCACGGTCGGGTCGATGAGGCCGGCCTCGATGAGCTGCACAGCATCATCGGCACGGACAGGGTGGAGGTTGCCGCGCAAGCGCCCGAAACTCGACTTACGGAGGAATCCGAGGACAGCGACGGTGGATCGGAAACATCAGGGATCGTCTTGGACGATCCACCGGCTGCGGTCGAAAACAATCCGGCCCGCGCCGCGACCGTGGATCGCGATCCCCGCGTCGTGTCGTCCCGCCTGCCACCGATGCGTGCGGACACGCCGGCCTACCGATATGCCGAGATCGCTCGCCCGTGCCCGTCGACGCCGTTGGCTGAGACACCCGATGACGCCATCCGCGGGATGGCCATGCGGGTGATCGAGATCGAAGGCCTCGTTCACAAAGAAGAAATATTCGTCCGCATCCGCGACGCCTACGCGTTGCGGACCATCTCTGCGGGACTACGGACCACACTCGACCGCGTGATCGCGGACATCGACCCTGCCGAAGTGTCCCGCGAGGGGGATTTCCTGATCCTCCGCGGAGCGGCGATCCTCGTCCGCGACCGAAGGAATGCCAGAGATACGACAAAGCACTACGAGCGATTGCCCCTCAGCGAGCTGAGGCTTGCGATCCTCGACGAATTGGCCAGCGGTCGTAAGCTCGATCCGACCAAGCTCATCATCTGCGTCGCACGCCGCATGGGTTACGCCACGATGGGTCACGGTCTCCGCTCGCGAATCAAACTCGCGCGGGATACCCCCGCGGCAAGGTTGCTGTTGTCCGAGACGTTGGGCTCGGACCCGATGGGAAGTCAGGTGATCGCGAACGGCGGCCAAGCATTCGGGGTCGACACGAATTACACCCTGTCCGACATGGGCCCCCGGGCAGCCGGTCCAATGACCTGAGTCTGGCCCCGTCCGCCGCAGCGGGTGTTAAGGTCCGGCCGACCACGCTTGGCTTCGACGGCGGACCTGTCCGGGTGTCTGGACGCCCTACGGGCGCGGATCGGATCGCGCAGAGCGATTCAGATGATGCTGAGCTTGGGCGGCAATGAGATGCAGGGGTTCGGCCCAAAAATCGACCGCAGCGGGCGGCCGGATAGGCAAACGTGCGACGGATCGTGGTCCCGGCCCCACAACCGTCATCAACCCTCAGCAACCAATCTCAGTCCCGTGCCCACCGGGCGACAGCGGCCAAGCCTTCACATCCGGCCGACACAGCCGCGATGACCGCCGATCCCCCGTGTGCAAGAGCGAATTCGGGATCGCGCGGTCGATCATTATGCCGGGACGGGCCGCCGGCGATTGCGCCGCGTCGGGCAGGGCCAAGGCCGCGCCTTTGGATCGATATGTTCGCATGGGCGAAACCGTCGGGTGGGTCGGCTATCGCGTGGGACGAGCCAACCCGGTTCCGCCGATGGCATCATCACCACACCTGGAGCTACGGGCCTTCTGGTGGGTGACGACGGGTGCGAGCCATCCACATATCCGCGCCGCATCAGATCGACATCGCCCGTGAATTCACCGCGCTCTTGGCGCCCGACGCCGACCAATGAAGGGGTGGCCCGGGGTGAGCCTCGGTCTTGCACCCTGCCGCGGGATCTCGGCGAGGGAGACGCCGAACCGGCGACGGGCGCGCCCGGATACGACGGCGCGGTAATCGGAGCGCGAAATCAGGCCTCTGCCCGAATTCCCGGGCACGGCAACCCGGATCGCTTGGGCCGGTGCCGGGACCTCGCGAACCGGACGAACATTCTTTTCCCGCCCGGGTCCCGATCCTGACCGTGCTGGAGTGACCGGCTCACGCAAAACGCACGAGCTCCCGTGGACGAGGCCGGGGGTTCAGGGCGCCTGAAACACTTCCTCGACCCATCCCGTCCGCAGCCATGCCGGCATACGGGCGTGGCAGCGAAAGCCGCGCGCGCGCGCCAGATCGGCGACGACGTTCTGACGGTGATCGCCGTTCTGGACCGCGGATTCCTGATTGATGCTGAGAAACAGGCCACCGGGACGGATGCGGTCGAGGTAGCGTCCGGCATCGGTGGGCGCCATCTCGGGCAGGCTGTCGACGTTGATCACCACGTCCCAATCCGCGAATCGCTCCTGGCCCGCGCCATACGCATCGACGAGGGCGATGCCGGGACCCGACCGATCCCCGAAATCGACGGCCTCGGTTCCGAACGCGGTCGCGAGCAGAATGTACTGGGGCACCAGCACCGGCGGCAGGTCGAGAATCGCGAATTTGGTGCAGCCCATGCGCCGCGCGTAATAGGCGAGATGCCCGGATCCACCGCCGATTTCGAGGAGCGCCGGTGCGTCGATCCCGAAATCCCGCGCGATCCGGAGGGCGCGCCAAGCCCCGTAAATCCCATCGAAGTGACGGTCGGAGAAGATGCCCTTGGCAAGCCGGACCCCGAACAATTCGCCGGCCTGACGCGGCGGCGCGAGATCCGTCCCGATCCGCAGCTCGATGGCCCCGAACAGCGCATCGAGTTCCTCGATGACGAAATGGGTCTGACCGTGCTCCCGGCTCTGAACGCGCCCAGTCCCGACGGCCTCTGACAACCGGACGAGCCGGTCGAGAATGATCCGCCCGACATGGAGACGGGCCGCCGGATTGGTGGTGAGCGACTCGTGGACCATGTGGCCCTGGAGGAACCCATGCGTCAGGGGCGTCGCGTAGAGGCGCTGCTCGACCGTTTCCGAACGACCGACGTCCTCCCCGGCGAGATCGGCGAGGCTGCCTCCATAGAGTTCGGCATAATCGCTCCAGAGCGAGGCGTCGCTCCGCGCAGGGGGCACCATCGCGCGAACGTAGGCGCGCAGCCGTACCCGTTGATCCGGATCCAGTCCGATGCCGGTGCCGAACCCGAACAGCTCGTCGCTGAGGCCCGTCCAGTCGGGGCGCCGGGAGAACGGATGCGACACGCTGAAGCCTGCTCCTGTTGCGATGGTCGACGGCCGCCACTCAGAGCGGCCAGGTCATCCGATCCTCGGCCGCGTGACCGCCGATGCTGAGCGCCGGACGCGTCGCGCCGGGCTGGCGCAGGGGGTGATCGAGGACGTGAAGCCCGTACATCTGTTCGAGCCAAGGCTCGTCCACGAACGGCCGGCGATAGCGCAGGGTCCGCAGAATATCGATCTTTCGCGGAACCGAGGCGCTGGAATTGAACTCGTCGATGGCCAGCAGCTGCCCGCACCAGCGGTTGCGAAACAGGCTGCCGATGCGGGCCGGGCCGCCGATGGTGTCGTCGAAGTAGCACGGCACCACGGGGAGCAGGCAGTCGGCCTTCGCACCTGAGAACAGCCGCAGGCAATCGACGCTGGAACGGTAGATGTCGACGTCGACGCTGACGAATCCCACCGGCAGGTCCGGCGTCAGGGCCTCAACAAAGCCCGGCAGGGTCTCGGCGATGTCGCCCCACACCATGTTAGCATGTTGCGCGAGCGATTCGGGGTCGCGGGTCGGAAAGTCGCCGGCCTGCCAGATCTCAGGGTGATCGCGGACATCGACCAGCGGCGGCAACCCGGCGCCGGTGTCGAAGCCGTAGATGGTGAAGCGCACGCCCGTCACCGCCGTGACCTTCGCGGCAAGCTCCGACAGCGCGCGTAGACCCGCCCCTTCGGCGACGCCGAACTCGATGGCCGCCACGTGATCGATCCCGCTGAAGCGCGCGACATCCGCGGCCGTCAGCAGGCCGAACAGGTAGAACGGGCGCGCCTCAACATCGTAGCGCGCCCGCTCGCGCAGGTCCGTCGAGGCCGCGGCGCGCGCGCGCTCGGCGAGAAGGAACTCCGGATAGCGCCCCGTGAGCGGCGACAGGGCCTCAGACAGGGGTCGACTCCTCAAGCTTCTTCCACTGCACCGTGCGGGGGGTGACGTCGCCTTCTTCGGGGTGGCGGGAATAGTAGAAGAACGCGAGCGACTTGCGGGTGCGCCCCTCGGGGCAGGCCAGCGGCTCGGGGTGGCCGTGATGCGAGGTCGAGAGGGTGCTGAAGACGGCGAGCCGATTGAAGTGCGGCATCACCCGCGCTTCACACTTCGTGGCATCGCGGTTCCAGAGCTGGAGGTCGCCGCCCCAGGACTCGTCCCAGTCCTTGTTGAGATAGAGGATCGCGTTGAGCTTCCGGTAAAGCCCGAACGGCTCGATCATGTTGAAGTCCGCGTGCACCCGGAGTTTCCCGCCCGGCAGGATCTGGTGCATGCCGCCGCCGTTGAGGCACGGGTCGGAGATGAGGTCCTTCAGGCCCGTTAGGGTCTCCAGGAAGTGCAGGAACGTGTACGAATTGAACGCGTAGCACATGTTGTGGATGAGCGGCGGTGCGCCCTCCATCCGCGAGGCGTGGCGCACCCCGAGCTTCTTCGGCTGATTGACCGTATCGCCCGCCTTCCAGTCGAACCACACCGGATCATCCACCCCCGGATAGGCGGCGTGGATGCGCTCCGCGACGTCGAGGGGCAGAAAGTTGTCGATCACCACGTGCGGGAATGGGTGCGCGCCGTTGTAGCCGGCGGAGTAGTGCGCCGCTTTCTCCTGGAGGATGTCGTCCTCGAACTTGAAGAAGGCGGAGCCCGCCGGGGGGAGGGGGCTCGGCGCCGGGGCTTGCGGCGCTCTTTTGAAGAGGTTCAGCATCGACGCGATGTCTCTGGATTGGGCGCTCGGGCCGGGGGTTGCGATGTCGGTCTGCGCCATGGCGGAATCGTGGCGCATCGTGCTTGAGCCCAAAATCGGGCGCCCGTTTGGAGGAAAGTCGCTGCGCAGCGACGAGTCTATAAGAGTGAGGCGATGAGCGCCTTCTGGCGCGGCAGGCAATGGCCGTAGAGGTCGTAGCGCTCCAGGATGGTGCGGCGCGCCTCCAGCCGGATGGCGTCGTAGTCGCGCGGGCGCTCCAGCACGGCGCGGACCCGCTCGGCGAGGGCGTGGGCGTCGTGGAAATCGACGAGCAGGCCATTGTGGCCGTCGACGATCACCTCCTCCACCGGGGGCGTGCGCGAGCCGATCACCAGGCACTCGGCCGCCATGGCCTCCAGCATCGACCAGGACAGGAAGTACGGGTACGTCAGATAGATGTGCGCCGCGCTCACGTAGAGCACGTCGAGGAAGGTGGTGTAGGGCACCCGGCCGAGGAAGTGGACGCGGGTCGCGTCGATCTCCAGCTCGGCGAGCAGGCGCTGCCGGTGGGTCTCGCCGTTGGGCAGCGGGTTGCCGTAGGCCGGCTCGTCGGCCCCGATGATCACGAAATGCGCCTTCGGCCGGGTCTTGCACAGTTCGGCGATGGCCCGGATGGCGGTGGGAAAGCCCCGCAGGGGTTCCAACCCGCGCCCGACATAGGTCACCACCTCGTCGGCGCTCGTGAGCACGTGCCCGTCCGGGAGGGTGAGCTTGCCCCGGGCCGGGCGGCGGATCGACACCGTGTCGATCCCGTCGTGGATCACGTTGAGCTTCTTCTGGATCGAGGCCGGATAGCTCGCGTACTGATAGTGCATCGGCGTCAGGCCGGCGTCGCACAGCTCGGCGGACATCACGTTGGCGGTGTTCTTCATCCGGAACACGAACGGCGCGTCGCGGTCCACCGGCTCGGTGGGGGCGAAATCGGCGAGCGGCTTCGCGCGAAGATACCACTCGAAATAGCCGAGCACCGGCACCTTCGGGTAGAGGTCTTTGACGTAAAGGAGCTCGCCCCAGCCCACGTGGCCGATGATGAGGTCCGGCACCACCTTGAGCTCGGTCTGGAGGTGGAGGAGCGCCTTCGTCACCTTCTGGGCGTAGGTGAACTGCGCCACCGCCGGCAGCTCGTTCTTCACGTCGATCTGGTACTGGACCCGCTTCGTCCCCGCCGATTCACCCCCACCGGCTGTGATGAAGTAGACGTCGTTCCCCGCCGCCGCCATAGCGGGGGCGAGATTGCGGAACTGCGCCGGGATGTTCTGATGCACGAAGGCGATCACGGGCTTTTTCGACACGCGCGGAACTTTCAGCGGCTCAACAATCGACGCGCCCTATAGCGCACCGCCACATTCTCGGCCATTGCGCCCTGTAGCGACGGGGACCGAACGAGGGACCGAGGACCGATGCAACACCTGTTTTCGCGTTTCCTCGCGAAACCCGCGGCGAAGTTGGTTCCGGCCGAGGCCCCCGTGGCGGCCCCGCAGGCCGCCACCGCCCTGCCGCCCCTCAACATCCGGTATTACACCGACTACCCCACCTGCAACCTCGCCTGCTCCTATTGCGTGGCCGGCCACGGCACCACGTTCGCGAAGCCGCCGACCTCGAAGTGGGACCCCGCACGCTACCGCCGCGTCATGCACAACATCGCGCAGCTGCCCTATGCGGTGAACATCCGCATCGGCGTCGGCGGCGAGTTCTTCGTCTCCAAGGATCTGGTGGACGGCGCCCGCACCCTGTCGCAGAGCCCGAACCTCCACGCGCTCAACCTCATCACCAATCTCACCCTGTCGGTGCCGCAGTTCGAGAAGACGTTTGTCGGCTTCGACGAGGCGAAGATCGCCATGGTGGCGAGCTTCCACCCCGAGCAGATCAAGGACCACGAAGCGTGGTTCGACAAGGCGGCCGAGTTCAACCGCCGCTACGATTTCGCCGTTATCATGGTGGCCTTCCCCGAGGCCCTGGACGTGCTCGCCGACTACAAGGCCCGCCTCAATGCGCGGGGCGTCGACGTGTTCATCCAGCCCTTCGTCGGCCCCCACCAGGAAAAGTGGTACCCTCAGGCGTATTCGGACGCGGAGCGCGAACAGATCAAGGCGATGATCTACTCGCGGCACGATTACGAATACCTGCTCAACGCCAAGCGCCCCGGCGCCTGCAACGCCGGCTACCGGGCGATCTTCATCGATCCCATGGGCGTCGTCACCCCCTGCGGCATGGGCAAGTACCACGGGTCCCTCGGCAACCTCGCCGAATCACCCGAGATCACCCTGCGCGATGGGCCCGCACCGTGTCCGTTCTCCTCGTGCCAGTGCGATACGGAGAACGTGAACACCGTCGAGTTCCACACGCACTACGAGAAGAGCGGCGCCAACCAGCACCGCTACCGCTACCGCTTCGGGGACCTCGCGGCCCTCGACGAGCGCTACGACGAGTGGAAAATCCATTACTGAGAAAAAAGCAAGCCGGCTCATGGGCTTGTTGAATGCCTGAACGTCCCATTCAGGCGGAACTCTGTGATACTTCCACAACACGAATTTGAGGATTTCAGAGGCCTGTGCGGTTAACCCAAAATCCGGTTGCACCGCGCTCGGTTCTCTGAAAAAAGAGCCCAACCTTAAACGGAAAGTTCCTCAAGCAGGAGCCGCCGCGGTGGGTGTCGAGGTACTGGCAAGAATAGCCGGACTGCGAAGCGAAATTCTGTAGAAGACCCCCAGGAGAGCTTTCTTATGGCTACCATCATTTTTGACGGCACTACGAGCCAGACGGCTTCGAAGGCGAACGACACGGTCGTTTTCCAGGCGAACCCGGCCCTCTTCACCGGCGCTGCCGAAGTTAACGGCAACGTCGTTCTGACCTTCGGCGCTCAGACCCTCACGGTCACGGGCACCACGCTCGCCGCCAACGGCCTGTCCAACGTCACCGTTCCCGGCGGCAGCCTTACCTACGCGACCGCTGCTAACGCCACCCCCACCTTGACCACGGCCGGCAACAATCTCGCCTTCCTGCTCGGCGCCGGCTCCACCACGACCCTCGGTGGTTCGACCACCGCCAGCTCCGTCACCGCTGCTTTCGGTGGCCTCGGCCGCGCGGACTCCGTCGACAACGCTGAGACGATCAACATCGCAGCTGCTTCCAAGGGCTCCTACCTGATCTACGGCAACGAGGGTGCCGACAACATCGGCGCTGGTAACCTCGACTCCGGCACCGCAACGACCGTCTTCGGCGGCCGTGGTACGGACACGATCAACCTTGGTCTGCAGTCCGGCGCCGGCTCTAACTTCGCCGTTTATGGTGGCGAAGGTGGCGACGCCATCACGCTGAACCACACCGCTGCGACCGGCAACGTGACGATCTTCGGCGGCGTCGGTGCAGTTGATCCGAACGATGGCAACGACACCATCGCTCTCGGCGCTGGTTCCGCTGGTTCGTCTTTCAACGTTTTCGCCGGCGGTGGCGATGACATCGTGACTGCTACTGGCGCTGCGGTTGTTTTCGGCGCTGCGGGTGCAACCCTTCGCGCTGATTCCGCATCGTTCGCTGACGGCACCTCGCCGAACATCTTCGGCGGAAACGGCGCAGACTCGATCTCGGTCGGTGCTGCTGCTGGTGCCAAGGCCACCATCACTGTCGCTGGCGGCGCTGGTGCTGATATCATCTCCGTTTCGAACAACGAGGGTGGCACCACCACGATTTTCGGCGGCATTGGCGCTGCCGACGCGAACGATGGCAACGACTCGATCGCGATCGCGGGCGCTGGTTCGTTCACGGTCTATGCCAACTCCGGTAACGACGTTGTATTCGCGACGGCCCTGACCGCTTCGGTCAACGGCGTCACCAACGCAACGATCTTCGGCGGTCGTGGCGACGATCAGATCACGGCTGGCGCGACCAACGTGAAGGCCAACCTGGCCCTCTTCGGCAGCGAGAACGGCTCCGAGGGTGGTGACGTGATCAATGCCTTCAACGGCATCGGTGGCTCCACGATCATCTACGGCGGTACGGCTGCTGCCGATGCTGCTGATGGCGCCGACGTGATCAACTTCTCCGGTCAGGGCACCACGACGATCTACGCCGCTGGCGGCAACGACTCGGTGTCGATCAAGGGTCTCAGCGCCGCTGGATTCGCGAACGCTGGAAGCACTGATACGATCTACGGTGGTGGTGGCAACGACTCCATTACGATCTCCGGCGCACAGACCACCAATGGCACCCACACTGTCTTCCTCGGTGACGGTGCGGATACCTTCGTTGCTGGCTCACGTGATAATTCTGCGGCGAACATTGCCCCCACCACTACAAAGGTTACTGATGGTAACGGCACTAACGTCAATGAAGTCTATACTGTAACGTTCAATGACGGAATCACCGCAGGAAACACGGTCACCGTCGGTGGTATCTCGTTCAAGTCGAACGTTGACCTGACTGCCAACCAAGTTGCGGCTAAATTTGCGGGAATCGCTGCTGGCGCGACTGGCGCTTCCCTCAACGCGAACGCTACTGATGGTGTTTACTCTGGCACTCAGCAGTATAATTTCTCGACGACTGTCGTCGCCAACGTCGTAACTACGAATGGTGGAAACACCGACCAGGCGAACCTTACCCCTGCTGCCTACACTGTTGGCGCTGCCAACGGCTCGGGCCAGACCACCATCGACATCCGTGACTTCAGCCTCGCTCAGAACGACACTCTTGTCGTTCAGAACGGCGTCGGCGGTGGCGGCGCCCTTCAGATCGTGGACGCCTCCGGCGCACAGACGATCCAGTCGGCTCTTGACCTCGCCATCAGCGGTGTGGCCACCAACCCGGCTGGTGCCGTCTCGGCGGTGCTGTTCCAGGGCAACACCTACGTCGTCGTCAACAACGATGCTAACAACACCTTCAACGCCAACACCGATCTCGCCATCAAGCTGACCGGTGTGAACACCCTGACCGGCCTCGCCGCCGCCACGACCATCGTCTAAGTCTTTGCAGACTCTAGACTAAGAGAAAGGGCGGCCCTCGGGTCGCCCTTTTTCCTATGACCTGACGGTTCGCCCCACTCCGGCCATACGGACGGGGCTTTCGTCGTGTCAGGCAGGCTGCATGACAACGCCGGCCCATACCTCACGTTCGACCGCCGAGAATCCAGCATGTCGCAAGCCAAGCCAAATCTGCTCGATCAGGCCCTTCGCGCTTCGGTGAAACCGCTGGGCTATGCCTTCGTCTTCAGCTTCGCGATCAATATCCTCTACCTTGCCCTACCGCTCTACATGGTGCAGCTCTACGGCCGCGTCTTCGCCAGCCAAAGCATCGCCACCCTTCTGATCATGGCGTTCTCCGTCACCGGCGCCTTCATCGTCTCGGCGGTGCTGGATCACTACCGCAGCAGCGTGCTCATCCAGTTCGGCGTGCTGTTCGACCGCATCATGTCCCGCCACGTCTTCGCCGCTCTCTTCACGGCCGAACTCGGTCAGGGGGGCAATCAGAGCCAATCCGTGCGGGACCTCGACGGCTTCCGTCAGACCCTCACCGGCTCGGGCATGGCGGTGTTCTTCGATCTGCCGTGGGCGCCGATCTTCATGGGCGCCCTGTTCATCATCGATTTCTGGGTCGGCCTGCTCTGCCTTATTGGCGGCCTGATCCTGTTCGGCCTCGCCGTGCTGCAGGATCGCGTCTCGCGAAAGGCCCTGAATCAGGTCAACGATGCGGCCCGGCGCGGCTACAACTTCACCGACATGGCCCTGCGCAACGCCGAAGTCGTGCGCGCCCTCGGGATGCTGCCAGCCCTCACCACCCGCTGGCAGGTGGACCGTCAGGTCCTCATCGGCGGACAGGCCCATGCCAGCGAACTCGCCGGTCTGATCGGGGAGTTCATCAAGTTCACCCGCATGCTGATTCAGATCATGGTTCTGGCCCTTGGCGCTTTCCTCGTCCTGAAGCAGATTATCGGGCCGGGGGTTCTGTTCGCCAACATGATCCTTTCCTCGAAAGCCTTGGCGCCGTTCGAGCGCGTCGCCGGTTCGTGGCAGGGCCTTGTCGAGGCGTCGCAGATGTACAAGCGCCTGATCAAACTGCTGGACGGCTACGAGCCCAATCCCCTCGCGACGGCCATGCCGCGCCCTACCGGCCTGCTCGAAATCCAGAACGTGTCCTTCAAGCTGCCCAACATGAAGGAGCCGTTGCTGAAGAACATCTCGTTCGCGCTCCGGCCCGGCGAAGCGCTCGGCATCATCGGCCCCTCGGGCGCCGGCAAGTCGACCCTGACGCGGATGCTCATCGGCATCTGGAAGCCGACGGAGGGGCATGTCCGCCTCGACGGCATGGAGGTTCATTCGTGGGACCGCGCCGCCTTCGGGCGCCATGTCGGCTACCTGCCCCAGGACACGGAGCTGTTCACCGGCACCGTGCGCGACAACATCGCCCGGTTCCGCACGGACGTGTCCGACGAGGCCGTGACCCGCGCGGCGCAGGACGCCGGCATCCACGACCTCATCGTCCGCCTGGAGAAGGGCTACGAGAGCGAACTCGGCGCCTCGGGCACCACGGTGTTCTCCGTCGGCCAGCGCCAGCGCCTCGGCCTCGCCCGCGCGCTGCTGGGCGACCCCAGCCTCGTGGTTCTGGACGAGCCCAACGCCAACCTCGACACCGAGGGCGAGGCCGCGCTCCTCGACGTGCTCGGCGCCCTCAAGGCCCGGGGCGTCACCGTGGTCATCGTCTCCCACCGGGCGAGCGTGTTCCGGCACGTCGACAAGATCCTGTTCGTGCGCGGCGGCGAGGTCCAATCCTTCGGCGACCGCGACGTGATCCTGGGCCAGCTCATGCAGCCCGCCGGCGTCCCCGGTACCGCCGAGACCCGCGCCGCCCCGCCGCCGGCCGTGGCGCAGGGGTAGGGCCACCGGCACCTGCCACACGGCAGGGCACCTCGGAGCCGCGCCGGGACTCCCTCTCCTGGAAGGAGAGGGGACCCGCGCCCGATCCCCGCTTCGTTCGGGATTCCCGCAAGGGGGAGGGAGGGGCGCCCAACATCGGCCGCAGAGCGGCCCCACCACACGGTTCAGACCGATCGCCCGAAAAGGCACCCCGATGAAACTCCCCGCCAATCTCGGACAGACCGTGGGCACCGCCATCGGGCGGATCGTGCCCGTGAAGATGCCGGCCTTCGCCCTGGCGCCGGCCACCCCCATCCCGCACTCCGCCGACGAGGCGGAGATCCTGCGCGCCCTCGAAGCCCGGGTGAAAAAGCCCATTGTCGCCGGCATGGCCGTGGTGGTGGTGTTCGTCCTCGGTACCTTCGTCTGGTCGGCGGTGGCGAGCCTGCACGGCGCCATCACCACCCCCGGCTTCCTCCGGGTCGAATCCAGCCGCAAGACCATCAAGCACCGCGACGGCGGCGTGGTCCGGGAGATCCTGGTCAAAGAGGGTGCCGTGGTGAAGCAGGGCGACGTGCTGATCCGCATGGATGACGCTCAGCCCCGCGCCAACGCTGAGATTCTGTCCTCCGGCCTCGACGGCCTGCTGGTGCAGCGCGCCCGCCTCTACGCCGAACGCGACGGCGCCGACAGCATCACCCTGCCGAAGGAGATCGTGGCCCGCGCGTCCGAGCCCGACATCGCCATGATGATCCGCGACCAGGAGAACCTGTTCAAGACCCGCAAGGCCTCGATGGAGAGCCAGTTCGACGTGTTGCGCAAGCGCATGGACCAGTCGCAGACACGCCTCGCCGGCCTCGACGCCACGATCAAGTCCATCGAGAGCCAGTCCGCCCTGATCCAGGACGAGCTCGTTGGTGTGCAGTCGTTGTACGAAAAAGCCCTGGTGCCGAAGGCCCGGGTGCGCCAGCTTGAGCGCTCAGCCGCCGAACTCGTCGGCAACCGCGGCGCCCAGATCTCCGAGGTCGCCCGCACCAAGGAGCTGATGTCCGAATCCGAGTTCCAGATCGCCAGCATGCGCCAGACCCGCTACGCCGAGGTGGCGGAAGCGCTCCGCGACGTCCAGGCCAAGATCAACGACACGCTGCCCCGCCTCCACGCCGCCCGCGAAACCCTCGACATGGTCGAGGTCCGCGCCCCCGACGACGGCTACGTGCTGAACCTGACCCAGTTCACCAAGAACGGCGTCGTTACCCCCGGCGAGCGCCTCATGGACCTGGTGCCCACCGACGCCCCCCTGGTGGTGGAAGCCAAGCTCAAGCCCGACGAGGCCTACGAGGTCACCCAAGGCATGAAGGCGCACATCCAGCTCGCCACCTACGAGGCGCGCCAGCTGCCGCCGATCCCCGCCACGGTCACCAAGGTCTCGGCCGACCGCCAGCAGGACCAGCGCACCGGCGAGCCCTACTTCACCGTGGAGCTCTCCATCGAGCCCGAGGCCCTCAAGGACCTCGTCAAGCACATCCGCCTCTACCCCGGCATGTCGGCCACCGCCATGATCGGCACCGGCGAGCGCACGGTGCTCGACTACGTCACCAGCCCGGTCCGCGATTCGCTGAAGGGCGCCCTCAAGGAGCGCTAGGCGCGCGTTGGGGAGCGCTCGGCGCTCCCCTCAGGGACGATCGGTCGAACGGCGCCGCAGCCATCCCAGCGGCGCCGTTTTCTTTTGGGCCGCCGCCCGCTCGGCCTCCAGTTCGGCGATGCGCGCGTCGCGCTGCGCCAGCTCATTTTGCGCCGCATTAAGTTTCTGCTGCGCCGCAGCAATCTCGGCCACCAGGCCGGGAATCCGGTAGTTCTGTTCCTGTGCGTCCTGGAATCCCTTGTTCGTCGCGGCGAGCGCCGGGATGAACGCGCCGCACGCCGTTTCGAACGCCGCATGCACCCGGTCCACGATGGCGGAGTCCGGGCCCTGCGCCGTTCCATCCGGGGCTTGCGCTGTTCCGCGTGCATAGGCCGTAACGGCGTCGCGGAGCCATTCGTGCAGGTGTTCGAGGCTTCCGGACTCGGCCCGGCTGCGCCGCAAGGCGGGGTCCACGAAGGCCCCGAGGGCCGCGAAATCCGCCTCCGCCAGGCGGGGCAGGGGGAGCTTCAGGGCATCGACGACGCGCCGCATCTCACCCCGCTCGTCGGCCAGAAGGTCTTCATAACGCACGACAATCCGGCGCAGACCTCGGCTCCCGCGCTCGCCCTCCAGCATGTAGCGCAGCCACGCCATGTGGCTGTTGGGCAGGGGAAACCCGTCGCGCGCATGGAGCGACCGGGCGACCTCGTCCGGGTGCCGGAACGGCAGCACCGCCACCACCTCCAGATTCAGCACAGCCGCCACCCGCCGCCACAACGCCACCAACTGACAAGTCCGCGGATCCTTCACAACGAAGAGCGGCGCGTCCCCGAACTCCGCCCGAACGATGTCGACGAGCTCGTCGACGAAGGGCTGGGCGGCCGGCGAATCGTACCAAGTGTCTGGAAACGCAGCCCAATCCCACCAGTGCATGCCCGCCGAGGCGAGCACCCGATCGTGCAGCGCGACGATCTCCTTCGGCTCGAAATGCCCTTTCGGGTTGTCGTCGGACAGCCCGAGCCCCGTCGCCGGCATGGTCGCGCCCAGAATTCCAAGGGCCCCCGCGACGGTGGACGTTCCGCTACGATGCATCCCGATCACCAGGACGAGGGTCCGCCGCTCGTTCTCGTTGCTGGATCCAGTCATCCTACTTCCACGCTCACGCACCGTCGCACTTTGGGGCCATGTCTACCGATACCAGTGCATTCAATCGATCCCAAGGCCCATGGCCGAACCAAGATGCGAATCGCACGGTGGCCTCCGGCACACGTCAAATCCGTCCGCACGGTTTTCGCACTGATGTTGAATGAGCAAGGCACGTCGTTCGGACGTACCGAAAGGGACCTTGTGCATGGTCGACCTCATCGATCGACGCGGCTTTCCTGGAGGCTCCAACTCTTGAGAGGATGGAGCGATGACGAAGCGAACCTCATCGTATTCTTCTGAGGTCCGTGCTCGTGCAGTGCGGATGCTGCTGGACCACCAAGGCGAGCATGCCTCGCAATGGGCAGCGATCCAAGCAATCGCGGCCGAGATTGGCTGCTCGGGCGAGACGCTCCGGTACTGAATCCGTCAGTCCGAGCGGGACAAGGGTCTGCGGGGCGGCCCGAACACGGACGAACGCGAGCGGATCAAGGCGCTGGAGCGCGAGAACCGCGAACTGCAACAGGCCAACGAGATCCTCCGGAAGGCGTCGGCTTAATTCGCGATGGCGGAACTCGGCCACCGGTCGCGGAAATGATCGCCTTCATCGATGACTACCGCGGCGCCTACGGGGCCGAGCCGATCTGCAGGGTCCTGCCGATTGCCCCGTCGACGTATCATGCCCATGCCGCGCGGCGCGCGGATCCAGGCAAGCAGCCGACACGGGTCAGAAGCGATGCAGCTCTGATGGTCGAGATTCGGCGTGTGTTCGAGGCGAACTTCCACCTCTACGGCGTGCGCAATGTCTGGCTGCAACTCGGCCGGGAAGGGATCGTGGTGGCCCGCCGCACCGTCGCGCGGCTGATTCGGACGATAGGACTGAAGGGCGTCGTGCGGGGCAAGACGGTCCGGACGACGATCCCCGATCCGGCAGCTTTGTGCCCGCTCGATCGGATCAACCGCCAATTCAAGGCTTCGCGCCCCAACGCCCTGTGGGTCTCTGACTTCACCTACGTCGCGACCTGGTCCGGATTCGTCTATCCGCCGCCACGGTCGCGGGCGATGATCTGGATCGAGGTGTTCTGCTTCAGTCAGGTCTGCGCGGCCGCCTGCTCGCGATCCGGTAGGAGCGCCACGATGCGGCGGCGTTCGAGATCGCAGACCAGGGTGCCGTAGCGGTGGTTGCGTCGCCAGGCGAAGTCGTCGATGCCGATGACGCCGAGCGGATCGGACCGTGTGGCCGCCCGACGGCGGATGACCTACAGGAGCGTGTCGCGACTGACCGGCAGCATGAGGCGCTGGGCGAGACCCGCACCGGGCCGACCACCGAGGGCGAGACCAAGGTGATGGACGATCTGCTCAAGCTGCGAGGTGCGTCGCGCGAAGGCGGGCAGGAACGGCATCTCTGCAAGGTCATCTGAGCCAGAGCATGGTCATGCCAAGTGTGACGATGGCAAGGTAGTTGGCTGCCCGCTCTCGTAGCCGGTGGCGATGCGGCGATACTGCATGAGGCGTCCGATCGCCTGCTCGACCCTGTTGCGCTCCCGGTATGCGGCCGTTTCGAAGTCGGGCTGCTGCGGTTGATCTTTCTGGGTCGGAATAACCGGCTCAATCCGACAGCGTGGGGCGACGACGGGCCGGCGGACTGGAGCAGCCCCGATTCCCGGGCGTCCGGCGGGGACGCAGGGGCGGCCACAGCGCGGCAAGGCGCCCTTGTCCACCAGCGCGTCCAGGACGAAATGCTCGTGACGCTCTCCAGCCGTCAGCACCGCCGTGATCGGTTTACCGCCGCCCTCGGCGCGCAGATTCAGCTCGGTCGAGAATTCGCCCTGGCTGCACCCGAGCGCTTCACCGATCCTTTCGACCGTCCCCCACCCCCCGGTGGCGCCGGACCGGCGTTCACCGGCGGCGTGCTGGTGCGCGCATTACCGCGGCGTCCACGAAGTGCAGGTCCCAGTCGAGATCGCCTCGGGCATCGGCTTGCGCCTGCAGGCGCCGCCGCACCCGGTCGAACACGGCCGGCCTGTCGCAAGCGATAGAACCGGCTCGATACGGTCCCGAGAGCACCATAGCGGGCCGGCAGATCGCCACAGGGCGCACTCGTGCGCAGGATCCAAGGCATACCGTTCAGGACTTGACGGGAATCCTTCGCTGGCCAACCCGTGCGCGGCTTCTGCGGAGGCGGCAACGGGGCGATCTGCTTCCACTGCGCATCAGTCAGTTGGTAGCACCGCATCCCGACAACATGGGGAAGATCACCCCGCCCGTGAACCCTTCGCGGAGACGCCCAAGTGCGATTATGCGCAGATCCTGTCCGAGGATCATGGCGTGTTGATCGCCGAGCAGACCTTGAGACGGGTCTTGCGGAGGATGGGGTTATCGCAAGCTCTCGGTTCGCCCATGCCTCCATGACCAGGCTGCGGACGCCGCAGCAGTTCTTTTGACAAACGCCTTTCCCTACCGTTTGGCGCAAATCGCGGAGGCTTCCGGCGGCAAACCCGTAGAGGTCTGGTTCTGCAACGAGGCGCAACTCCACCAGAATAATACCCTGACTCGGCGTTGGGCAGCACGCGGAACACGACCCTTGGCCCCGGAGGATCAGCGCACGCAGTCGGCCTACCTCTTCGAAGAGATCTGATCACCGGAGTCGTGTGCGCGGGCCAGGTCATGCTGCATGGCCGGCTTTACGGCCTTCGGGAGGACGAATGTCCGGAGAACTCGTTGCAAAGCATGACATTGATAAGCCAGCCGGAACAGCCACATCTTTGGATATCGATGTTCGATGCGGCCTCGTCACGGTACGGCGCTACCGTAGCATATAACGGCGCACCATCAGAATACCGCAGGAATCGCAGGCTTCCTTGAACTTCTCGATGCGTTCACGCGGCACGAATGCGTGATTCCAGGCAAGGTTGTCGAAGACCACCTCACCGTCGTGGATCGCCATATCGGGTCGAAGTCGAAAGTCGACGTAATCGGCATCGTGGAGAAAAGCGCCGATTGAAGCCTTTCTGGCGGGACCGACAACTTCCGCGAAGATAAGGGGCCGATCCCGTTTAATCGTTTTGACCGCCCCGCGCAGGAATGCGTATTCGTGCCCCTCGATATCGACCTTGATAACGCCAACGGTCTCCTTGATTGAAAAGTCATCCAATGTCTTCATCGGGACCTCGATGATCGTGTGAGCAACCTTGAAATCTCTCTCCAATGAGGCGCTCGTCTCAACGAGACCATGCCCTGGATCCGGGAGATGCAAGCTGGCCGTACCGACCGCATCACTCAAAGCGACCTCGTGCAGCGTTACACGTTGAGCCAAAGCATTGGCCTCGATATTCCCACGCGCGATCCTTGCAACGGCCGGCAGTGGCTCAAAGGCGTAGATGTTTCGGTCGACCGTCAGAATTCCAGCCATGACGACGTAGATGCCTGTGTTTGCCCCCACATCGACAAAGCAACCTTCGACCCTCAGCAGAGTTGCCATCATCAGCAGGGGAAGCGGCGCCTCGTAAGATCCATTTGAGACTTGCGATGCGACCAAGTCGGTTTCGTTCGAATTGTCGAACGCGAAGCTTTTTCCCGCAAATTCTATTCTTACCGTCGCCATGGGGTATCTCCTGCCGGCCGCGCCGCCGCCAGTGACCGGTCTGTCCGAAACCTATGCGCTGTGCAACCGACAAGCCCCAGGTTAAGCGTCAGGCCGGAACGGGGATGCCGCCCGACGCTCAAAGCGGGGGCGGGCGCCCGGGAGGGCACGTTTTCTTCGAAGCGGCGTGGGCAGGCTATTTGCTCGCATCGAGGTCACGCTTCGGCCGGACAGGCACGGGAGCACAGATCGAATCGATTTCTGCAGCGACAACCGGGCTGGCCGAGGAACCGAGAAATCTGCTCACTGCGTACCAGAGCAGTCCCGTAATGCCCCTAAGGTGTCCATCCCAATGCGCAGACTCATAGTGATTCCCGTGCTCTCGCTCATGGCCCTGTCGCCGGCCGGATCCCTGGATCTGACAAGCGATCCATCGAACGAATTCACGGCACGAGTGATGTTCGCAGCGACGCCGGCGCGGAGGACCGAGCCAGTCGGCAGGTCGCGCGATCTTGCGGTCGAACCGTCATCTGTCATCCCAACGGAGTTTGGGGTTTCGCCGACCGGCACCGAGGGTGCGAACGACGGGGTGGATCTGACGAATGCTCAGACTCCGAACCCCGATGCGATCATCGCACGGCCCGGCAACAGGATCGCGTTCTGTCCGGCACTGTCCTGCCTTCGATCAACCACGGGGGATCATCAACGTGCTTCGCTGCTCGTTTCGACGCAAACGCATCTGGACGGACAGGCCGCCGAACAGACGGTGGGCATCACCACCACCGTGGGCACGGGTTTCTCACGAAAATGGGCCGGATCGACCGCGTACGCGACCGGCGACAATGTCAGCTTCCAAGACGCCCGCAACGCCGTGTATCGATTGGCCTCTCCGGCCTGTCTTTCGGCGTCCGGCGGACCCGGCCCGGCCGGTACGGGTCGGGGCATCATCGATGGAACCTGCCGCTGGGACTGGATCAACGATGCAGCCATCAACGCAAAGGTGGGTCTCTACAACGAGGTGATGAACGTGGCCGGCGGCGGAAACTCCTGGGCCCAGGCGAACAATTTTCACCTGAGACCCGGGCACGCCCCCCTGTTTCACGCCAACACGGAACTGGATTTCCAGAACGACAGTGGCACCGATTGCGCACCGGGCACGTCGAACTGCCTTGGGCTGTACGTGCGTATGGGTGGGACCAACCGCTCCACCTCGGGCATCAGCGTCGAGGGCCTCGGGCAGGGGGCGCTGTTCGGCGCACGATTCGTCGGACCGCTCGCCTCGAACGCCACCATCTCTCTGGGGACCACCGGCGGGCTCACCGGCATCGCCATCGGAGGCTTTACCCCGGCAAGTTACACCGCGGCCGCCCTGAGCGATGCCGCAACGGCCCCCCTCGGGCTCGATCTGGCTGGCACGAACACCCTCGCCACGATCCGCCTTGCCAGCACCGCCGCCGTCGGGATCGATCTTCGCGCGGCCAAGCTGTCGAACGCACAGGTGTTGGGCAAGGGCTGGTCCGTCGATGCAGCGGGCTCGGTCACGACCACCGATCTGCACGTTTTGGGACAAATCCACGAACCCGCGCCGACCGCACCGAGGCAATCGAACAGCCCTTGTAGGCCGGGGCAGCGCTCCTGGGATGCCGACTACGAGTACCGTTGCGTTGCAACGGACCGTTGGAAACGAGCGGCCCTATCGAGCTGGTAGCGTTTGCTCTGACCGTCTTGCGTGGCATTCGGCATCGGCTCTCGGCAAAATACCTGCATTGTCCTCGAAATCACGGCATCGATGAAATCCATCGAGGCTTTCGACGCTCGCGGGGCCGGACTCGATTGTCGACGTGGTAGACCTGTCTGCCTCACGGTACCCAGCATCGGGGATTCCGTGGTACCCGCATCGGGGACGACCGGTGCCGACAAAGAGACGCTTATCGGGTAAGGAGCGAGCGAACGGACGGGACTGGTTGCACCCCGTGCGGATCTTCGTGGGCCTTGTGCACAACAAATGTTAAAAATAATTGTTCAGGAAAATATTGAATGTTTGTGAGGAGGTTGTTTCGCAGTCGATTTGGAACACAAAAATTCACCACCAAGTCCTTCGACTCAATTTTCTACGGGACGTATTATGATGATCTAAAGGGCTTTACCAATTCACGGACACTGTTCAAACACTATGCGGCCCACGGTCGACACGAAGGGCGCTTTCCCCACGCTCGTGCCCTCATGGCAGCTCTCAGTTCCGAATTTGGTCCGCTTCCGACCGATTTCGTGCCGGAGCAGTATCGCCTGCTGAACGAGGATCTCACCGATTTCCATGAGGGCTGGGCTCTCGCCGAGCACTACCTCCGCTTCGGGCGTGCCGAAGGCCGAGCGTATCTCCTCGCGGACGATTTCGACGCGGCTTTCTATCAACGTCGCTACCGGGACCTGTCCGGCGTACCCGACGAGGAACTGACGTGGCATTACCTTAAATTTGGCCGTCGCGAGGGCCGTGCGCCAAACGCCCTTGCGCTGGTGGCGGCCCTCGAAAAGGAGTTCGGGCCGATCCCGGCGGATTTCGTGCCAGATCAGTACCGTCGACTCTACGGAGACCTGTCTGGCAAGGGCGAGCCCTGGGAACTGAAGGAGCACTACCTGCGGTACGGGCGGTCGGAGGGTCGCTCCTATCGTCGTATTCGCAACAAGGCCGACGAAGAGGATCTTGCGAGCCTCCGGGCAATCGCTGCAAAGGCGGGTGTCCTGCCCGAGCCCGTGCTCGATCACTTCATGCGCTACGAGTTCGCCGTTTTAAACGCGAACTGGCTGCCACACGCTCCGCGGTCGCGCCTGGAGGGAATCCGGCTTTTCCTGGAACAAGGCGTGGAACGCTTGGCGCCGATCTCCATGAAGGCGACGTTTGATCCAAACTTCTATCGTTTGCAGCTCTCAGGACCGGCTCCGTCTCGCGACGCCGACCTGTATCGTGCCTGGCTGAGCTTCGGACTTGACGACGGTGTTCCGGGCAGCGAGCGAAGCGCACTGCTTCAGCTCCTCGGCGAAGATAGATTCCCCGCCTGTTTCGACGACGCGGATTATCGAGCCGGTCTGGCAATGAACGTAGGTCAGCCACCAGCAGGCCGGTTCGCGGCCCTTAAGCATTTTGTCGAAGGCGGCTTTATCGATCGGGATATGCTTGCCGGACTGGGTGGCGCGGCGCTGTTCAGCCAGATCAGTGACTTTCATCTCATCCGAAACCACAATGCCCTTGCGCTGGAGGCCGCGGAGAGGGGGCTTGCCCTCGCCCCGCGAGAGCGACGGCTCCTTCATCAGCGCGCCGACGCCTTGCGGGCGCTCGGACGCGGCGCCGAAGCGACAGCCGATTATGTGGCAGCCGCCGACCTACCGGGGGCCGGCCTGTGGACGCACATCCACGCGGCCTTGGGGCTCGCTGCCGATCCCCTAGCCCACCAGGCGGCTCTCGACCGGATTGAGCGTTCAGCAAAATATTTTCGGGGGGCGTCCGCGTGGCGCGGCGCGGCGCATCAAACCATCGCACGGGTGTTTGCCACCGTCAGCGCAGAGGCCCGAGCCCTGTACGCCGCCGGCCGCCGGACGGAAGCCGATACCCGCCTCACCGCCTGCCTGGACCGGCTTGCGACGGTGATCGCGGTCGTTGACCCCTTGCCCGGGCGCCTACCGCCGCTCCGCAACGGTCGGATCGTGATGGTCGCCAATCGCGACCTGCCCCAATGCGACCATTACCGGGTGGTCCAGAAATGTGCGCAGCTTGAACACGGCGGATGGACCGTCGAACTGTTCAGGCAGGATGAAGCCGATCAATGCCGGCCGAGCCTCGATCGCGCAGCGGCGGTGATCTTCTACCGCGTCGCGGCCATTCCCGGGGTCCTGCACGCCATCCTCTACGCGAGGGCCCTGGGGCTGCCGACAATCTACGAGATCGACGATCTGCTGTTCGAGCCGGCGTTCTACCCCGATCCCTTCGAGAGTTTCGAAGGGCAGATCACCGAGCAAGACTATGTCGGGCTACAGTATGGCGTACCCCTGTTTCGCTACGCCCTGCGCCTGTGCGACGCCGGGATCGCATCGACCCCCGCCCTCGCCGAAGCCATGCGGCCGCATCTTCGCACGGGAACCTGCCACGTCTTGAGAAATGGGTTGGATCAGCGCAACGATCCGTTCCTGGCGCGACCGGCAACCCCGTTTGCGAACGGCCCGGTGACGGTCTTCTACGGATCGGGCACGAAGGCTCACAACCGCGACTTCACGATTCTTGTCGCCCCCGCCCTGCTGGAGGTGCTGGCCCGGCATGCCCATGTGCGTATCGTGATCGCCGGCTATCTTCACCTCGATCCGCGCTTCGCGCCGTTCGCCGACCGGGTCCTACAGCTCGGATACTGCGCCGATGTCACCGCCTACTGGGAGGTGCTTTCCGGGGCCGACATCAACCTCGCGGTGCTAGTGCGCGGCCCAATGGCGGACGCCAAAAGTGAGATCAAGTGGTTGGAGGCCGCCATGTGCGGCGTCCCGTCCATCGTTTCGGGTACGCGCACCTACCGGGAATTGCTCAGCGATGGAGAAGACGCGCTCCTTGCCGATTCACCCGGGGACTGGCTGCGTGCCCTCGACCGGTTGATCGTCGATCATGCCCTACGGCGGGCGATCGGCGAGCGGGCTCGCGCGAGGGCGTTGGGTGAATATGGGTTTGACGCTGCCGAAGCGGTGCTCGCCCAAGCACTGCCGCCGCCCGGAGCCCCGGAGCACACACGACCTCGACCAAAGGAGCTCCGTCCCCGGCCGTACCGACCGGACGCTGAACGAAAGCCCCGCGTACTGATCCTCAACGTCTATTTCCCCCCGCAACTGGTGGGGGGAGCGACGCGGGTCGTACGCGACAACCTGGATCATTTCCTCGATCACGCCGGCGACCGTTTCGAGTTCGCCGTCGCGGCGGCCGACGACGGCGCCGAACCGGCCCATGGCACCCGCATTGATCAGTATCGCGGCGTACCGGTGTACCGGATCGCGCCGCCGCATATCGAGCATGGCGGTTGGCAAGCGTTCGATCCGGGGATGCGGGAGCCATTCGAGGCGCTTCTCGATCGATTCGCACCCGATCTTGTCCATGTCCACTGCGTCCAGCACCTCACGGGAACGGTTGTGGAGTCAGTCCGTGCGCGCGGTGTTCCCTACGTTATCACCCTGCACGACGCGTGGTGGATCTCGGATTTCCAGTTCCTGATCGATTTGGACGGACAGGTTCACACGCCGTCTCCGGATCCCCTGGCCGACGCCACGAACCGCTCCCTTGACCCCATCGCGTCACTGGCCCGCAGGCGGACACTCGGCCGACTGCTCGACGATGCGCACGCTCTCATCGCCGTCTCCGAAAGCTTCGCCGGCCTTTACCAGGCAGCCGGTCATTCCCGGACGTTCGCGATAGCCAACGGAGTTCCAGCGATGTCTTTCGTGCCACGTCGTCCGGGTTCGGCAGGACGCGTGCGCTTGGGGCAGATTGGCGGCCGTACGACGCATAAAGGAGCAACGTTGATCGAATCCGTTCTGCGTGCCGGATCATTCTCCAACCTCGATCTCACGCTGGTCGATCACGCGCGGGCGCCCGGGGAAACCTCAACGGAGATCTGGGGCACCACACCGGTTCGTCTCATCGGGCGACAGCCGCAGGACTCCATCGCGGAGCTGTACGCTGAGCTCGACGTCCTGCTCGCCCCCTCGCTGTGGCCGGAAAGTTATGGCCTCGTCACCCGGGAGGCGCGCGCAGCCGGGCTTTGGGTCGTCGCGAGCGACAGAGGTGCTATCGGGGCGGACCTGATCGAGGACGTCGACGGTTTCCGTATCGACGTTGAATCACCGGAGGGGCTACGTAACGTCTTATCACGCATGGACAACGATCCAGTGCGTTTCAGTCAAAGCCCACCTTTAATGCCAGACACCGAGAGGACTACGGCGGATCAAGGCAACGATCTGCTGGAGCTATACGATCGCATTATCGCTTTCGGAAATGGTCCGTCGAGATAATTATCTAACTATTCATTCATAAAATCAGGAGATATCCAGACGTATGCATATCTCCGAAACTTACTTCTTACTCAATGGGAATAGAAATAATTGGAATTTATTCAATTCAATGCAAGCGCTAACTGACTTATTTCTGAGTCTCTATTTCAAACCCTAAACTGACGACATAGCAGTGCTCTTGCAGCATGAGAGGATAAGCCCGACACTTGATATTTCTATCCACGAGCAAGGAAGGCATGCTTGTCGATCTTCACCAGTCGGTTACGCATGTAGTTTAATCGCAAAAATCCGGTCTGTGACAGGGCACTGCTTCCGGATCGCCATCGACAGATAATCACAGCAAATGGATATCTTCCACACGAACTCGCTTATAATCCCATCGTAAGACTCTCTTCTGAGCATTCGAAATGTATTAATTCAAAAAATATGCCTCTAAAACGGGATAAAGAATGATAGTTTGGAAAATAAATTTTGAATGAATCATTTTCTTATACCAAATAAAATTATGAATTATTAATTATTCGACCAAAGACAAGTGCTGTCGGGATCACGGACTTGCAGGAAAAGACCGCCGCTACGATGTGACTGACGAATTGAGGTTCGGCGATGGTCAAGCCAATTCCGTCCGCGGAGCCGCCGGAGGCCGAATGGCTCAACGCCCCCCCGGATGCCCCACGGTATTTTTCCCCGGCGTCTCAGCACGACGGTACCCCGGACGAAGCTTCAAGCGCGACATGCCCCGACGCGGCAACTGTATCCAGCGTGGCACCGGACCGGTCGTACGCCTTCGGTGAAGGCCGCGGTCGTGGTTCCGACGGGGTGTCAGGCGGCGATCTGCCGGGGCTGAAGTTGGGTCCAGTTCCAGGGGAGCAGATTGTCGATGCGCCGGGCGGGATGGTCGGGTAGCCGCGCGAGTATGTCGGCGAGCCACGCCTGCGGGTCGATGCCGTTGAGCTTGGCGGTCTCGATCAGCGTGTAGAGCGCCGCGGTGCGATGGCCGCCGGCATCCGAGCCGGCGAAGGTCCAGTTGCGGCGGCCTACCGCGATGGGACGGATGGCGCGTTCGGCGGCATTGTTGGAGAGGCAGACGCGTCCGTCGTCGAGGAACCGGGTGAAGGCGCTCCAGCGCTTGAGCAGGTAATCGATCGCCGCGGCTGTGGGAGTCTTGGCCGAGAGCTTGGCGCGGTTGTCCCGCAGCCACGCTTCCAGGCCGGTGACGAGAGCGGCCGAGCGGGCGCGGCGGTGTGCGCAGCGCTCATCCGGGGCAAGACCGTTGGCGGCGCGCTCAATGGCGAAGATCGCATCGATCCGCGTGACTGCCTCGATGGCGATCGGGGCTTGTCTCAGATCGGCCAGTTCGAAGAACTTGCGTCGGGCATGCGCCCAGCAGGCCGCCTCGCGGATCGGACCCGGCTTGCGTCCGGGGTCGTACAGCCGGCCGAACCCCGAGAAGGCGTCCGCCTGCACGATGCCGTGGAAGTCCCCCAGCCAGGTCTCGGCATGCGCGCCGGAGCGGTCGGGGGAGTAGAAGTAGGCCGCGGCCGGCGGCTCGGGTCCGCCGAAGGGGCGGTCGTCGCGCACCACCGTCCAGAGCCGGCCGGGCCGCGGCCGGCGGCTCGGGTCCGCCGAAGGGGCGGTCGTCGCGCACCACCGTCCAGAGCCGGCCGGTGCGGGTCTTCCCCTTGGCCAGGACCGGCACCTGCGTGTCGTCGAGATGGAGGCGCTCGGCCGCCCGGACATGGGCCTCGATCCGGGCGACCAGGGGCGACAGAGCGGTGGTGACGGCCCCGACCCAACCGGCCAGGGTCGAGACGTCGATTGGCACGCCTTCATGGGCGAAGCGCTGGCTCTGGCGATGCAGCGGCAGGTGGAGGCCGAACTTGGCCATCATCACCTCGGCCAGGAGGTTCGGCCCGGCCCGGCCCCGCGGGATCGGATGGAAGGGGGCCGGATTCTGCGCGATGGTCTCGCAGTCGCTGCAGGAGAAGCGCTCACGCACGTGCTGGATCACCACCCAGCGCGCCGGGACCCGCTCCAGGGTCTCGGTGACGTCCTCGCCGAGAGGGCGCAGGCGTACCCCGCCGCAGCAAGCGCAGATCGTCGGGCCGGGATGAACGATGCGCTCGCGCGGCAGATGCTCGAGCAGGGCCCGGCGGGCGGGCTTGCGCCGGGAGGACGTGGTGGCGGCATGCGCCTCGGGCTCGGCAGCCGCCTGCGCCGCCGTCTCGGCCAGCGTCTCCTCCAGATCCTCCAGCGTCAGTTCAAGCGCTCCCGTCGCAGCCGGGCGACCTCCAGCTTGAGCCGTTCGACCGCGATCTCGGACACGAGCCGCGCCGCCCGCTCGGCCAGGATCATGGCGTGRGCGGCRGCGAGATCSGTGGGAAGCGGCGGGGGCTCAGGCGCGTTCGACACGCCCGAGAGAAGAGCATATTCCTCAGCGTGTGTAACGCGTTATCCTCAGCCGACGGCGCTCGGACGCCARCTCTCCTGCGGCATCCGCCAGTCGATGCCCGAGAGCAGGTAGCCGAGYTGCGCCGTCGAGATCGTCACGGCTCCGTCCGCCACCGAGGGCCAGAGGAAAGTACGCGTCCGGTGATGGCCGCGGTCGACGGCATCGCGCACTCGTCTGAAGCCTGACCTTAATGCTGGCGTTAAGGTCAGCGGGTCGGGGCGATGCGGGTCGAGGTGCTTGAGGGGGCCGAACGACGGCGGCGCTGGTCGTTCGAGGACATG
>NZ_LMMI01000020.1:0-45327 GCF_001422775.1 Methylobacterium sp. Leaf87
GCTATCCCAGCACACTCGCCGATCTCCACATCGTCGCCTTCGTCTGCCTCATGCTCAAACAGGCCGCTCAACTGGCAAGCGGTTCATAACAGCCTCTAGGCCTGGGCGGAGATCTGGTCGGCATCCAGCCTCGCTTCGGCATCGGTCGACCACCACAGGCCGCTGTCTATCCCGCGGAGCATGTCGGCAAGGCGCTGGCTCTGTAGGGTTATGGCCTTGATCGCATTTCGGCTGTTCACGTTGTAATCCCCAAGTCTGCGTTCAGGCCGCATCAGACGCGCCCTGCCAAGGCTTCGGCCGCGAAAAGCGCCGCCAAAGCCCTGCCGATCCGGTTGCGCACGGCTTCGTCCCGGATGATCGGGAATGCCGTCTCCATGGCGCGGGTGGTCCCGACGATGGCAGCCTGCGCCGCAACGGATCGGGGAAGGCGTCGAAGTTCGAGGATCGGCATGGGGTACCCTGTTTGAAAGGAAGTATGCGCCCCGGCTGGGTATTCACCTAACCCTATCGGCGTCCGACCGGCGGAAGGCCTCGAAATGACCTTTGTGTCATCGGCCGTCCTTCTGAGGATGCCGATCGCAGTTGTGGAACGCCAAGCCGTTTTGCACACAAACTTCGAAGAACGCTGAAAGCGCACGGGCACGGATGGCGCGGCCCCTCGCATTCCAAGCATGTCGTACAGACGAATGACCGCTTTGGAAAAACGCTGTTGAAGGTCGGTACGGCCGATGCGGGTCGAGACCGGCCGGTCCGCTCTACGACCGGGTCGGGTGGTTTGCCGCCAGTTCGCTTCCGGGCGTTCGATAGGTTGTAGCGGACATCCCTTCGTATTCAGTTTTCCTACAGCCACAAACCTATCCGGTGGGGTATTGGCGCGAGTCCGCGAGTAGCGGAGGTCCAGCCGCAGAGGCTATTTGGGGACCTGCCCTCGGGCGGGATCGTTCAAGGCCGTCAAAGCCTCCTCGAACCGCCCCTCCGCCTCCGCATGACGCAGGAAGCCGACCCGCTCCACGAGGATCTCCGGCGGCGTCGGTAGCCGAGCAAACAGCCTCATGACTTCCGCCATGAACGCATCCAGCGGCATGTAGCCGACACGCGTCGACTGGCCGGGCGTGAGTTCAGTCTGCACCGCTGGCGGCACGAGCTCGATGACCTCGACCCGTCCCCTGAGGGCCTCCCGAAGGCTGACGGTGTAGGAGTGGATCGCCGCCTTCGTCGCACAGTACGTCGGCGTCGCCACCAGGGGTACAAAGGCGAGGCCGGACGAGACGTTGACGATCGCCGCGTCCGACTTGGTCGAAAGATGGTCGATCAGCGCATTCGTCAGGCGGATCGGACCGAGGAGATTGGTCGCGATGGTCGCCTCTGCGTCAGAAAGGTCCCGGGCGCGCGCCACGTCCTCGGCCACCATGATCCCTGCATTGTTGACGAGGACGTTGATGTCCGGGTGCTCGGCGACCACCCGCTTTGCGAACGCCGCGACCGCATCCTTGTTTCCAACATCGAGCACATAGCCGAGGATGCCCGCGTTCGCCGACGTAACCGCGTCGAGGCGCTCGCGGCTCCGTCCGGCGATGATTACCCTGTTGCCTTGAGCATTGAAACGCTCGGCCAGTTCGCGTCCGATGCCGGACGCGCCCCCGGTGATGAGAATGGTGTTTCCGGTAGTCTTCATGGGAATGCCCTCGCGTCGAATCGTCGTTGCCTCCGGAAGATGTCCCCACTACTCTCCTTGCGACAGAAGGCACCCAAAAGATTTATACTCACCAGAAGGAGAGTGTCGGATGACGACGGCCGTGCCCAAGGTTGATCCGGCGACGATCGCTTCGACCCACGGTTCCGAGCCAATTGGAGGGGATACGGATCCCCGGGTCGAGGCGCTCGTTCACGACCTGATCGGTCGTGTTGCGGACAAATGGACGATGCTGGTCCTCGAACTTCTCGAAGAGAAGGGCACCCTGCGCTTCACCCAGATCGCACGGCTGATCGGAAGCATCAGCCAGAAGATGCTCACGCAGACGTTACGGCAGATGGAGCGGGATGGTTTGGTGATCCGCACCGTCCATCCCGTCGTCCCCCCAAAGGTCGAGTACCGGCTCACCGATCTCGGACGGAGCCTCGGCTCCGCGTTCTGCGGCGTCTGGATCTGGGCCGAGAAGAACCTCGACGCGGTCGAGGGCGCACGGCGAGCCTTCGTGAAAGCTTCGGCGGGTGAACCGGCGGCATGCTGACTGACGCTGCGGGTATCCCCAGATCCGTGATGCCCGGTTGCGTAACGCGACCCGGCATACCGACTTGATCGACTTTCGGTGCCAAGAGCTGCATGACGACGTGGCCCGACCACGATCCCCGAACGCGACTTCCTTCAGGCCGGCGGGCGCTGATCGATCAAGGCCCACCGCCCCACGATCGTTCGGGGTGCAAGGATGACCCCCGGGGCGACGACCGCGTTCGCGCCGATCCGCGTGCCGTCACCCACCAAAGCCCCGAACTTCGTGGTTGCGGTCTCGATCGCCCTGTCGCCGTACTGGATCACGATCGATTTCTCGTCGCGTTCGTTACGGTGGTTGGCGATGATTGCGCCCGCCTCCAGGTTGACGTCCTCCCCAAGGAGGCTGTCGCCGACGATGTTGAAATGCGCCAGTTTCGATCCCCGGAATACGATCGTGGTCTTTAATTCCGAGCCAGGTCCTACGATGCAATCCTCGTCGACCCAGCATCCGCCCCGAATCAAGCTTCCCTGGGCGACGAGGCAGCGCGGTCCAACGATGACGGGGGCTTTCAAGGACGCGCCATCCTCCACAGTCGCCGTTCGATGGACCGCGATGCCGTCCTCGATGCGGAAGTCCGAGCCCAGACCGTCCAGCAACCCGTGAACGATCTCCCGAAGCTGTTCCACCAGGCCTCACGGCTCGCGAACGATGCGAACGGCGAGCCTTCGAACCGTGCGACGTGCGCTTCCAGGATACCCATTCGCCTCGTCTCCAAATTGTATCGGGAGGCCGGCGGGAGTGACCTGCCGGTTTGAACTCCCCTATTCGCGAGGCGCGCGGACGGCCTCGGCGATCATTCGTCCGATCTCGGCATAAGCGGCATCCACGTCCGTTATGGGCGCCGTGCTACCGGTGAGGTAGACCGCGGCGAGGATCGGCGCCTGCCAAGGGGGGCGCAGGATCGCCACGTCGTTGTAGGTGCCGTTGTCGCCGCTGCCGGTCTTGTCGCCGACCTTCCAGTCCGGCGGAATGCCGGCACGCAGCCGCTTGGACCCGGTCCGGCCGGCGGCCAACCATCCGTCCAGACGGGTACGCGTGGCTCGCGACAGGGCGGTGCCGACGAGGATCTGCTCCAGCGTCGTGCGCATCGCGTCCGGCGTCGTCGTATCGCGCGGATCGTCCGGAATGGCGGTGTTCAAATCCGGCTCGGTCCGGTCGAGCCGGGTCGTTGGATCGCCGATGCCGCGCAGCCAGCCCGTCAGCGCCAACGGCCCGCCCAAGACGTTCAGCATGAGGTTGGCAGCGGTGTTGTCGCTCCATTCCACGGCCGCCGCGCAGGCATCGGCAACCGAGATCCGGCCCATGCCTCCTGCCGCCTCAAGCGCTTTACGGGTGACGGGAGCGTACTTGAGGAGGTCTTCCTCACCATAGGGTAGCGCCCGATCCAGGCTCTCCGTACCGGCGTCGACCCTTGCCATCAGGGCCGCCGCCGCCGGTACCTTGAAGGTGCTGCACATCGGAAAGCGTTCGTCGGCGCGATGACCCAGCAATGGCGGCGCGTTCGACTTCCCCACAGAAACGCCGAGACGACCCCCGACGCGGCGCTCGATCTCGCGCAAGGTGTTCGTTGCGTTCGCACCAGCGTTTTCGAATCCCAGGACGAAAGGTGCCGCCAGGCTCGCGAACAGAAGTTTCCTGCGGGAAAGGCCATGGATCGAAGGCTTCATCGTTCCTCCCATGCTCGCGGCGAGACCGCGCTCGCGTCCTGCGAGGAGATGTCCGGGTGCCACCGGGCCGGACTTGTCGCGCCGACCAACAGGCGGGTCGATGGCGTGGACGTTCACGCTTCGATCATCCACGGTCGAACGGCGCGCGCCGTTGGGCGGCTGGTCGATGCCACCGAGCCGCCGGCTCACCCAACGGACGGGATGCGCGCGATCACCTTGATCTCGAAGTCGAAGCCGGCCAGCCAAGTCACGCCGACGGCGGTCCAGTTCGGATACGGCGCCGCGCCGATGACGTCCTGACGGATGGCGGACACCGTCTCGAACTGGTTGGCCGGGTCGGTGTGGAAGGTGGTGACATCGACGACGTCTTCGAACGTGCATCCGGCGGCCTTCAGGACGGCGTCCAGGTTGTCGAAGGCCCGCCGCACCTGTTGGGCGAAGTCCGGCTCGGGCGACCCGTCCTCGCGGCTGCCGACTTGGCCAGAGACGAAGAGAAGGTCGCCCGAACGGATCGCCGCTGAGTAGCGGTTGATCTCGTAGAGTGCCTGCCGCCCGTCCGGGAAGACCGCGTCTCGTTTCGTCATCTCGCAACTCCTCGGTTCGCCGAACGTCCCTTCGTGCCTTAACCACGAACGGTGATATACGCTGCGTATGTCACATGTAACTTGCATACGCCTCGTATGTCAATCCACATACGTTGGGTATGCTTAAGGGAGTCGGGCGGTGGCGACGGGACGGCGTGCAAGGACGATGGAGGAGACGCGGGCCAAGCTGGTGCAGGCCGCCCGCAAGGCGTTCGCGACCAAGGGTTACGCCGCCGCGTCGATGGACGACCTCACGGCCGAGGTCGGCCTGACGCGCGGGGCGCTCTATCACAACTTCGGTGACAAGAAGGGACTGCTCCACGCGGTGATCGACCAGATCGACGCGGAGATGGCGGACCGGCTCCGCACCGTCGGCGAACGGGCCGGATCGGCATGGGCAGGGCTACTCGACGAGTATGCCGCCTACATCGAGATGGCCCTGGAGCCGGAGATCCAACGCATCATGCTCCTGGACGGACCGGCCGTCCTCGGCGACCCCTCGCAGTGGCCGAGCCAGAACGCCTGCCTCCACGAGACGACGCGTCGTATCCAGTCCCTCGTTGACGGGGGAACCATCCGTCCCGTCGACGCGGCGGCGGCGGCGCGGCTGCTCAATGGCGCATCGCTGAGCGCTGCGCTCTGGATCGCCGCGGCGGAGGAGCCGCAGGTCAACCTTACGAAGGTCGTCGATGCCTTCAAGCTGATCGCCGCCGGGTTGCTTCGATCCGAGCCGGCTGAAGGGGATATCAGCCCGACGAGGTCGACTAATCGTCGCCGAAAGCAACCGTGAAGAATGAGTCTCCGCTGCCATCGTCACAAGTGAAGACCGTGGGCGATCCGGTCAGGGAACAATGGTCGAACGCGCGGTCTCGTTCTTCACGAGGTTCACGAAGGCACGCAGTGGTGCAGGCATGAATCTGTTCGAGAAATAAAGCTGCGGCCCCTCGAACTCGGGCCACCAGTCCGACAGGACTGGCCGGAGCGCACCCGTGCTCAGGAACGGTTGCAGCCAATTCTCGAACGTCACGATGATGCCGCGGCCCCGGCAGGCCAGATCAATGGCCGCTGCGGCCGCGTCGACGCCAATGATGAGGCGACCCGGCGGATCGACGGTCATCGCGACGCCGTCCTTCTCGAACGTCCAGGCGACGAGCGTCCCGCTGGAGAAGCGCAGCCTGATGCAGTCGTGCAGCAGGAGGTCGTTCGGGTGGCGTGGCGTGTCGCGGGCTTCGAGGTAAGCCGGGGCGGCGGCGGCCGCGACCCTCTGGGACGGTGGTCCGATCGGCACCGCGATCATGTCCTGCGCCAGGTGCTCGCCATAGCGGATCCCGGCATCGCAACCCACCGTGGCGATATCGACGAGCCGGTCCTCGACGACGAGTTCGACCCTGACCTCGGGGTTGGCCAGGAGGAACCGGTCGAGCAACGGCGGTAGGATGTCGACCATCACCGCACCGGTCACGTTGAGACGTAGCAAACCCCGGACCCTGTCGTGGGAACTCGTCGCATCCTGAAGCGCGGCCCGCGCCTCGCCCAGGACCGGCAGGAGGCGATCGGCAAGCACGCGTCCGACCTCGGTCGGCACCACGCTGCGGGTCGTCCGGATCAGGAGCGGGGCCCCCAGCCGGGCCTCCAGCGAGACGATCCTCTCGCTGACCGTCGACGGCGACAGGCCGAGCCTCTTGGCGGCCGCACGGAACCCTCCCGCCTCACAGACCGCGAGGAAGACGGAGAGACCGTCGAGGTTCACGCCCTCGTCATTGTTCGCCATTCCGATCGGTCCGTCCGGTTCAAGCCCGATTAACAGGCATGGCAGGACGGCGCTACGAAGAAAGCCACGGCGCGCATGCGCTCGTTTCATCGGAGCACCCCCATGACCGGAAAGACCGTTCTCATCACCGGTGCCAACAGGAGCATCGGCTACGAGACCGCTCGCCAACTCGGGCGATCGGAATACCGCGTCTGGCTCGGAAGCCGCGACGCGGCGCGCGGCAGGCAGGCCGCTGAGCGGTTGCGGGAGGAAGGGCATGACGTCCGAAGCCTGCCGCTCGACGTCACGTGCGACGACAGCGTGAGGAACGCGGTTCTCGCGATCGAGAAGAAACACGGCGTTCTCGACGTACTGATCAACAACGCTGGTGTCCTTGGGGACCCACCGGTGAAGCCGAGCGAGCAAGGAATCGACGACATCCGTGCGGTCTATGAGACGAACGTGTTCGGCCCGATCCCGGTGACCCAGGCTTTCCTGTCGCTGTTGAAGGCCTCGGAGGACGCCAGCGTGATCATGGTCAGCAGCGGCCTAGGCTCGCTGGGATGGCTGTCCGATCCGGCGAACCCGTTCCACGGGATCAACGTGCTCGGCTACAACAGCTCGAAGACCGCCCTCAACGCCGTGACCGTGTCGTTCGCGAAGGAGTTCGCCCCGCTGGGCATCCGGGTCAACGCGGCCGACCCGGGATACACGGCGACCGACTTCAACGGCCATACCGGCTACCGAACGGTCGAGCAGGCGGCGGCAGGGATCGTCTGGCTCGCCGACACGGACAAGGCCGGGCCGACGGGGTCCTTCTTCTTCGAACAGGAGGTCGTGCCCTGGTAGCGGGGCACGAAGCACTCGCAGGACATCCGGCTGCGGGATCGATGCCAACGCTCAATGGGGTTCGAACCGACGTCCGCTTCGTGGTGGCTGGGAATTGTCCCGAGAGGGCGAGGTTGGATCGGAGGAGGAATGTCCACTCAAAAGCGACGGGTTAGGGTCAGCTCCCCACCCAATGCGGTCTTTGACGCTTATCAGACCGTTGTCGGACGGTCGGCATTTCAAGTAAGACGCCGCGCTTTCAAGGATACTGCCACGTGCCTACATATCACTCGTGCCCGTCTTCCTAGCGCTTAGCGCCGCCCTGCTGTTCGGTCTGGTGTTCGGCCCACAGTGGTGGGTACGCCGGGCGATGCAGCACCACGCCACCGAGCGGCCGGACTTGCCGGGGACCGGCGGCGAGCTCGCCCGCCATCTGCTCGACATGGCGCGGCTAGAGCACGTCCTCGTCGAGATCGCGCCAGCCGACCACTACGATCCGGTCGCGAACGTCGTAAGGCTGTCGGTGGGGAATCATGACGGCCGCTCGATCACAGCGGTCGCGGTCGCGGCGCACGAGGTCGCTCACGCGCTCCAGCACGCAGCGGGGGACCGGCTTTTCGCGGCGCGGGTGAGGTTCGCCCCGGTTGTGCAGGGCTTCGAGTTCGCCGCGGCCCTGGTGATGATGACCGCGCCCGTAGTGCTAGCCTTCATCCATTCGTCTGCCCTGCTCGCCGTGCAAGTGGGTATCGGCATCGCGCTCCTCGGCGTTCGCGTCCTGTTCCACCTCCTGACGCTGCCCGTCGAACTTGATGCGAGCTTCCGCCGAGCCCTGCCCATCCTAGAGACGGGCCACTACCTCGACGAAGGTGACATGCCCGGCGCCCACGCCGTACTGCGCGCCGCCGCCCTTACGTACGTGGCTTCGTCCCTCGTGGCGCTCGTGAACATTGCCCGCTTTCGACGGCTCTCGCCGTTCTAAAACGTCCCACGCAGGCGCCCGGTTTTCTGCACCAATAAGCTGCAAGCGGGCCCTCCCTTTCCGGGCCTGAGCCAGCCCCTTGTGGTTGCTGTGCGCCAAGAGCGGCCATCAACGCACCGCGCCTGCCAGCGGAGATTGGTTTGCGGGCAGCCGACCCTTCCGGTTCCGCCCCCTTCCGGAAGCTGTGAACGTCCGCAGGCAGGGCGCCCGGTAAAACGGAGGCCTGCGGCCGGGCCGGGTGGATTTTCGCCACTCCGCTTTTGTAATCAGCATCAAGAGACCAGACGCTCCTTTGCATTATGAATGCACGGCCGCTTCGAGCCAGAAACAAATTTCTTCAATGTCTCAAAGACGGACACGACAATACTGTTTTTTTCATAGTCATAGACTATGCCCCGAGCGTCGCTCGGAAGCAGATATTGACCGCAGCATGCTCCAAAAGCGTGAGATCAAGCTGGCCCGCTGCAAGATGGCATTGGCCGGGAGCTACTCGCCTCCGTCTATGCGGATCGCGATCGTGGAGCCCTCGATGCGGACCGGATATGTGCGAAGATCCCGAAAGTGCCATCCCGGTGAGACGGTCCCGCCCGGTAGGGTGAACCAGGCCAAATGCCGGGGACAGAACAAGCGCCCGGCGGCGCAACGCCCCAGGGCCAGATCCGCGCCCTCATGCGGACAGGCTCGCTCGGCGGCGAAAATATGCCCTCCGTCCTGGACGAGCACGAGATGCAGGCCTGCCACCCGGACGGGGAGGATCGCACGGTCCGCCAGCACCTCAATCCGGCAGGCCTGGACCCAGGTTCCTACCTTAGCCTCCAAGATAGGCTTGGCGCACATGGGGGTCGGCGATCAACGTCGAGCCCGGCCCGGCCAGCACGATGCGTCCGGTCTCCAGCAGGTAGGCGTAGTCGCAGAGTTCCAGGGCGGCGAACGCGTTTTGCTCCACGAGGAGAACCGTCGTGCCGGTGTCGCAGATCGTCCGAATGACGGTAAACATGCGCTCGACGATATTCGGGGCAAGGCCGAGGGAGGGTTCGTCGAACAGGACGAGCCTGGGCCGGGACATCAGCGCGCGACCGATTGCCAGCATCTGTTGCTCGCCGCCGGAGAGGGTGCCGGCGGCTTGGTGCCGGCGCTCGGCGAGGCGCGGGAACTCGCCGTAGATCCGCGCGAGATCCGTGGATACGCCCGCTGGGTCCCGACGCAGGTAGGCGCCCATGGCGAGGTTCTCGGCGACGCTCATCTGCGGAAATACCCGCCGCCCTTCCGGGCAGTGGGCAATGCCCTGGGCCAGCACCTTGCGCGCGTCGGTGCCGGTGATGTCCCGGCCGGCAAAATGGATGCTGCCCGAGCGCGCTGGGATCAGTCCCGAGACGGCCCGGAGCGTCGTCGATTTGCCAGCCCCGTTGGCGCCGACCAGGGCGACGAGTTGCCCCTCGCCCACCTTCAGCGAAAGGCCCTTCAGGGCGGTCACCGTGCCGTAGCCGCAGACAAGATCGCGGATCTCAAGCATCGGTCATCTCCCTGGCCGCCTGCGCGGCTTCGCGGTCGGCACTGTCCCGGCCGAGATAGGCTTCGATCACGGCGGGGTCGGCGCGGATCGCCCCCGGCGGCCCCTTAGCGATGAGGCGGCCGTAATTCAGAACCACGATGCGGTCAGAGACCTCCATGACCATCGGCATGTCGTGCTCGACCAGCAGGAGGGTGATGCCACGCTCGCGAATCGAGCGGATCAGGCGCACGAAGACCTGGGTCTCGGAGGCATTCATGCCCGAAACAGGCTCGTCGAGGAGCAGCATGGCGGGCTCAGTCGCAAGTGCCGACGCGACCCCGACGAGGCGCTGCTCGCCATAGGCCAGCGATCCGGCCCTGTCCTGGGCCCGGCCGGAGAGACCCACCCAATCGAGGAGCTCGCGGGCTCGCTCGCGCAGGCGCGCTTCGCCGGCGCGGTCCCGCCCAAGCAACGTGTCGATCAGACGCGCGCGACCCCGGCGATGGAGACCGATCATCACGTTGTCGAACACGGTGTCGTCGGGAAACACGCTGGTGCGCTGGAACGTCCGGCTCAGGCCCAGCCGGACGATCTCGTGCGGCGCCAGACCCTGCAGGCTGGTGCCCCGAAAGCGGACCTGACCCTGGGTGGGTTTCAGGAAGCCCGTCATCACATTGAAGGCCGTCGTCTTGCCTGCCCCATTCGGCCCGATGAGGCTGACGATCTCGCCCGGATGGACGTCGAAATGAAGGTCAGCAATGGCGACGAGGCCGCCGAAGCGCACGCCGACATGGTCCACCGACAGGATGGGACTATGGTCGATCATTGCCGGACCTCGACGGGAATGGAGCTTGCTGCGACCACCGGAGCGCAACGGCGCGTAGCGAGGCGGACGAGCCCCGGCACGATGCCCCGGGGCATGACGAACTGAATCACGATCAGCACGAGGCCGAACACCATCCATTGGGCTTCCGGCACCATGATCGGACGTAGGGCTACGGGCAGCAGGCCGAAGATCAGGCCGCCCACGACCGGGCCGAGCAGCGTGCCCTTGCCGCCGCCCACCACCATGATGACCATGGTTACCGTTGTGGAGAACAGGAACACGTCGGGGTCGATGATGCGCAAGTAATGGGCGTAGAGGCTGCCGGCCGCCCCCGCCATCGCCGCCGAGATCACCGCAGCGAGAGTCAGCGTGCGGGTGGCGTTAATGCCCACCGAGAGGGCCAGGGACTCGTTCTCCTTCAGGCCCCGCATGGCCCGGCCGAAACGCGAGCGCACGAGGCGGGCGATGAGAGCATAGCAGAGCGTCCCTACGACAAGGACGAGGTAGTAGTTCTGCAGCTTCGTCCGCAGGGTGACGGTGCCGAGGCCGGGCAGGCCGAGGCTGAAGGGCGGGATGCCTGTCAGCGCCAGGGGTCCCTGCGTCAGCTCCACCCAGTTGAGGGCGACGAGGCGAACGACCTCGGCGAACGAGATCGTCACGATGACAAAGTAGGCGCCGCGCACCCGGAAGGAGAGGCGTCCGACGAGGTAGCCGCAGGCGCCCGTTGCCAGCACGGCGAGCAGGAAACCGATGGCCGGCGGCCACGGCTCGTGCAAGACGCGAAGGCCGCCCAGGAGTTCTACGTCGAAGCCGAGGCTCGTGAGGGCGCTGACGTAGGCGCCGATGCCGAAGAAGGCGATGTGCCCGAGGCTCAGCTGGCCGGTGAAGCCGAGCAGCAGGTTCAGGCTCATGGCCGCGATGGTGACGATGCCCGTCGTGATCAGCGCGTTGAGCAGGTAAGGGTTGTGGCCGAGCGCGAAGGGCAGGGCGACGAGGGCAGTCAGGAGAGCGAGGGCCGGGAGAGACCGCTTCGGGCGATTCCGGGTCATCCGATGCGCTCCGCCTTAGCGAAGAGGCCCGTCGGCTTGAAGATCAGCACCGCGATGATGATCAGGAAGCCCATGGCGTCCCGGTAGCCCGAGGAAATGTAGCCGGCGCCCAGCTCCTCGGCGAGCGCCAGGATGAAGCCCCCGATCGCGGCGCCCGTGATGTTGCCGAGGCCGCCCAGGATGACGATGGCGAAGGCTTTGAGTTCGGCCATCCCGCCCATTTGCGGAAACACCACGTAGACCGGGCCGAGGAGCGCGCCGGCCGCCGCCGCGAGGCTGGAGCCGATGGCGAACGTCGCCGTGTAGATGAGCCGGACGTTGACGCCCATCAGGGAGGCGGTGTCGTGATCCTGGAAGGTGGCCCGCATGGCGAGCCCGAGGCGCGTACGGTTGATCAGCCAGTAGGTCACGCCGATCAGCGCCAGGGCTGCCCCCAGCACGAACAGGCGCAGCCAGGACACGGAGACCGGTCCGAGTTGGAGCGGCGCCTCAGGGAACGGAGTCGGGATCGATTTCGCGACGCCGCCGAAGAGCCAGAGCGTGCCCGATTGCAGGACGATGCCGGCTCCGATCATCACCAGCATGGTCGTGTCCATGTCCGCGCCGCGCAAAGGGCGCAGCAGTGCGAGGTCGAGGATGGCGCCAAGCAGAAGGCCGCCCAGGATCGCGGTCGGCAGGGCGGCGAAGAACCCGAGCCCGAGGGCCGTGACGGCGAGGTACATGACGTAGGCGCCGACCGTGTAGAGCGCGCCATGCGTGAAGTTCACCACGTTCATGATGCCGAAGATCAGGGTCAGCCCGATACCCAGGAGGGCGTAGGTGCCGCCGAGGATCAGGGTGTTGAGGAGGTGCTGGAGGAACTCGCTCATCGAGGCCTCGCCAGTGCGACGGTTGGGCCCGGCGCCCCGATCGCCGGGACGCCGGGATGCTTGCGCTCGGCTAGAGTTCGGGCACCACGACTCGCCCGGCCTCGATCTTCACGAGGTAGACGTCAGGCTTGCTCTGGCCGCTTTCGGACCCGGCCGGCCCGGCCTTGGCGAAGCGGATCGGCCCGTTGAGTCCGGTGAAATCCACCGTCCAGAAACCGCGTCTGATGGCGGCGGCATCGGCAGCGCCCCCCTTTTCGATGGCCGCCGCGATGGTGCGGATGCCGTCGTATCCCCGGAAGCTCTCGGTGACGCCCGCGAATTCGAAGCCACGCTTCTTCCACTCGGCGATGAAGTAGGCGGTCGCCGCCGGGTTTGGCGTCTTCTCGGGGTACCAGGGCAGGAAGGTGGTGAGATGCATCGTGCCCTCGGCGGCGTTGCCGGCCTGGGCAATGATCTGGTCGGGGTTCTGGGAGCCACCGGTGGTGATGATCCGCTTCTTGAGGCCTAAAGCCGCCATCTGCTTGAACAGGAGCGTGAGCTGGTCGACGGCGGCTGTGATCATGATGGTGTCGGCATCCGAGCCCTTGAGCTTGGAAAGCTGGGCACTCATGTCCTGAGCGCCCTGGTCCATGGTCTCCACGAGGCCGACAGTGACGCCCTTGCCCTTGAGCATCTTAGTGAAATCGGCGGCCGCGCCCCGACCCCAGTCATTGTTGATGGCGAGGAAATCGACCTTCTTCAGGCCGAGCTTCCCCACCATCGGGGCGAATGCCTCGGCTTCCAACGCCGAAGGCGGCGAGATGCGAAAGACGTATGGATTGCCCGAAGTGGTGATCTTACCGGATGACGAGGTCTCTACCAGCATCGCGGTCTCGTAATCGGCAAGCTTGGGCATCACCGCCAGGGTGAGGCTCGATCCCCAGGCACCCATGAGCACCGGGGTCTTGTCGCTTGTGATGAGCTTTTCCGCCACCGCCGCCGCTTCGGTCGGGTTGCTCTTGTTGTCCTCAATGACGAGTTCGAGCTTCTTTCCCAGCACGCCGCCCTTGGCGTTGATCTCGTCGGCGGCGATCTTGGCCCCATTGACCACGTAGGTGCCCGACGCCGCGAACGGTCCGGTCAGGGGCTCGTTGACGCCGATCCGGATAGCCTGCGCCTGGGCCACCCCCGCCGACAGGACGAAGGCGAGGGTCAAGGCGGGAATCGTAGGGCTGCGCGTCATGGTGGTCTCCGGTCTTGGGCAGGATCATGGGGAGGGATCGCGGGGAAGGAGCGATGGTCAGGAACGGCGGCCCCACACGGCGAGGCGCCGGCGTAGGGAGGCCGTCAGCATCGTGAGGAGCAGGCGTAGGGGGTTGATGCCCGCTGGGACCGGGGCGGGGTCACCTGAAAGCCGGGCTTCAAGGTTCGCGGCGAAGTCCGCCCCGAGGCGCTCGGCGAGGTCGCGCACGAGGCCGGGCCGCCCGAACTGCGCCAGCGGCCCCTTGAGGGTGTAGCCGACAGCGAGATCGATCCGGGCCGTACCGGGAGCCTCGCCCGATCCGACGCGGTAGCGGATTTCGCCTTGGGTGGCGGAGCGCCCGCCCGCGTCGCTGCCCGCGCCGAGGATGCGTCCCGTGCGGGTCGGTTCGTCCCGCGTAATCCGCGCGCGGCCGCCAAAGCGCGCCGAGATCGGCCCGATCCGCACCTGGAGGGCTCCCTCGACGAGATCCGGGGCCGGATGATTCGTCAGCACCGCTCCGGGCAGGCAGGCAGCCACGGCCTCCACATCACCGAACAGGGCGAAGACGGACTCGGGCGGGTGCGCCACGCTGAAGGCCTGGTCGAACCGGTGCGCCGGGACAAAGGCGGCGTCGAGATCGGCGAACGGCGGCGCTGCGGCCGCCCGAGCGACGGGCCGCGGGGACGTGGGTGCCACCTCCGCAGGGCCGGACGACGTGCCGAGGCGTGCCCCGACGGGCCCGAGACCGCGCTGCCCGCCGGTCGTCGGCGCGATGCCGCGGGCGCGACGCTCGGCGATGACGCTGCGTACCGCCCGGACGATGCCGACATAGCCGGTGCAGCGG
Organism: Methylobacterium sp. Leaf87; assembly: GCF_001422775.1. Classification (NCBI taxonomy): domain Bacteria; kingdom Pseudomonadati; phylum Pseudomonadota; class Alphaproteobacteria; order Hyphomicrobiales; family Methylobacteriaceae; genus Methylobacterium; species Methylobacterium sp. Leaf87. Next base: position 14,384 of record NZ_LMMI01000020.1, read on the forward strand.
CAGAGATTGCCCGAGAGGCCGGCGCGGATGCGGCGCTCGTCAGCGTCCGGCAGGCGCAGGACGAGGTCGCGTGCGGCGATGAGCATGCCAGGCGTGCAATAACCGCACTGCAGGGCGTGCTCGCGATTGAACGCCACCCGCAACTCGCCCGCGACCGGATCGTCGTCGAGCCCTTCGATGGTGGTGACGTCCGCGCCCGCGCAGGCCCCCGCGATGGTGAGGCAGGATCGGGCCGGTTCGCCGTCGAGCAGCACCGTGCAGGCCCCACAGACCCCGTGCTCGCAACCGAGATGTGTCCCGGTCAGATCAAGGGCGTCGCGCAGGACATCGCCGAGATGCGTGCGCGGCTCGGCCCGCAGGCTTCGGGTCCGGCCGTTGACGGTGAATTGAAGAGACAGGCGGTCGTCGTGGAACGGAGCCGATGCGGTGGTCATGCGGCCTCACTGACTGTGCGTGTGAGGGAGGGTGGCGCGGAGGCCGCCTGTGCGACGGCCCGCGCCAGCACGGTCACGTGGACGTGGCGCGCCACCGCATCGGACATCCCGGCATGGCGCATCAGCGCATCGGCCGCCCAGGCATCGAAGCACTCGCCAAAATCGGGGCCGATCCGGCCGCCGAACAAGTCGCGTGGCTCCGGGACCAGGAGGGGCGCGCGCTCGACGGCACCGATCACCACGCGGCCTCGCCCCGCGCCTGGCTCGATCCGAACGGCCCCTATTGCGTGGGCGAACTCACCGATCTTGGAGCAGTGCTTGACGTAGCCCCAGGCGGTGCCAGGGGTCAGCGCGGGAATCCGGACCGATACCAGCATCTCGCCGGGCGCCAGAGCCACGTCGAGGGCGCCGGTGACGAAGGTCTCCAGGGCCAGGCGGCGGCGTCCGGATGTCGAGGCCAGCTCGACCTCGGCGCCAAGCGCGATGAGCGACGTGACCCAGTCGGCGGCCGGATCGGCATGGACCAGGGAGCCGCCGATAGTGCCGCGGTTGCGCACCGGCCGGTAGGCGATGGCCATCGCCACCCGCGCCATGGCGCCGCCCGTGAGGTCGGGGACGCGCCCGTCCTCGATGTCGGCGTGGGTGACGCAGGCTCCAAGGACCAGGGTTTCGCCCTCGACCGAGGCGCGGCGGAGCTCCGGGATGGCCGTGATGTCGAGAACGAGGTCCGGCTCGACGAGGCGCAGGTTCAACATTGGTCCGAGGGATTGCCCCCCGGCCATCAACTTCACGCCGCTTTCGGCGGTGGCGAGGCGGGCGAGCAGGGCGGGCAGATCGCCGGGGCGCTCATAGGCGAAGCGGGCGGGTTTCATGCGGCCTCCCGGGTGCGGGCGGTGGCGGCCGCGCGGGCCTCCAGCACGGCCTCGACGATCCGATGCTGGCTCACCGGCGAATGCAGCATGGCGACGCCGAAGGGGCGCAGGGCGTCGTTGATGGCGTTGGCCAAGGCAGCCGGAGGCGCGATGGCTCCGCCCTCGCCGATGCCCTTGACGCCGAATTGCGTGTAGGGCGAGGGTGTCGCCATGTGGTCGATACGGGGTTCGGGCACCTCCGCCGGCCCCGGCAGGAGGTAGTCGGCGAAGGTCGAGGCAAGGGGCTGGCCCCGGGAATCGAAGTGCATTTCCTCGTAGAGGGCCGTGCCGATCCCCTGCGCGAGACCGCCGTAGATCTGGCCGTCGACAACCAGCGGATTTACCAGGGTGCCGCCATCCTCGACGATGACGTAATCGAGGATCTCCACCGCACCGAGATCGGGATCCACCGCGACGAGCGCCGCATGGGCCGCGTAGGAGAAGGTACCGGAATCACGTTGCGGCTTGTAGCCGGCGGTGACTTCGAGCCCGCCGGCATCGACGTCAAAGCTCAGATCCTGCGGGCGCCGGTACCAGGTGTGGGCGATCTGCGCGAGGCCGACATCACCCGAGGGGCCGACGACGCGGCCCGCCTCGAAGCGGCAGGCCCCCGGGTCGGCCTGGAGCAGGTGCGCGCCGATGCGGAGCGCCCGTTCGGCGAGTTCGCGACAGGCCGCCGCCACAGCGCCACCCGCCATCACCATGACGCGCGAACCCCAGGAGCCGGTGGAATAGGGCGTCATCGCGGTGTCGCCGTGAACGACCCGCGTGCGCGCCACCGGCACGCCGAGGATCTCGTGCGCGACTTGTGCCAGGGTCGTCTCCAGGCCCTGCCCGTGCGAATGGGCGCCGATGCGCAACTCGAGTCCGCCATCGGGGGTGAGGCGGGCGCCGGCCTGCTCGTGGCCCGGCACCATGGGGATGCCCCAGCCGGAATAGACCGAGGTGCCGTGCGCCGCCTGCTCACAGTAGATCGACAGGCCGAGCCCGATGCGACGCCCGTCCGCCTCGCCGGCTTGCTGGCGCTCGCGCACAGCGTCGACATCGATGGCCTTCAGTGCGCGGGCGAGCGCCTGGGGATAGTCGCCGCTGTCGAAATGCTTGGCCGTGATGTTGTCGAACGGCATCTGGTCGGCACGCACAAGGTTCTTTTCGCGCACCGTCCAGGGTTCGATCCCGGCCTCGGCCGCCACGGCGTCGAGGACTAACTCCATGGCGAAGCACACACCGGTCCGGGCGACCCCGCGATAGGGCAGGATCGGGCACTTGTTGGTGGCGACCGACCATGTCCGGCAGCGATAGGCCGGGAAATCGTAAGGTCCGGGCAGGATGCTCGCCACCTGCGCGGCCTCCAGGCAGGCGGAGAACGGGTAGGCCGAGTAGGCGCCGGAATCGACGGTGGCTTCGCAATCGATCCCCCGGAGGGTGCCGTCCCGTTCCGCGTAGGCCGTGATGCGGTAATGGTGCTCACGGCAATTGGCGTTGGCCGTGAGGTGCTCGCGCCGGTCTTCCAGCCAGCGCACGGGATGGCCGACGCGGAGCGCCAGCCAGGCGAGGCAGACGTCCTCGGCGAGCAGGATGGCCTTGTAGCCGAAGCCACCGCCGACGTCGGGCGAGACGATGCGCAGGCGCCCCTGCTCGATCCCGAGACATTCGGAAAGGCCGTTGCGCACGATGTGCGGCATCTGGCTCGCCGTGTGGACGACGAGTTGGTCCATGCGGTGATCGAGATGGACCACCGTTCCCCGCCCCTCGATGGGCGCCATGCACTGGCGACCCGTCGAGATGGTCCGCGAGACCTTGAGCGGGGCATCCAGCGCCGAGGCGAAGTTCACGTCGACCAGGGTTTCCAGGAAGACGTTGTCGCCCCAATGCTCGTGGACCAGGGCGGAATCCGGCGCACGGGCGGCGAGCATGTCGTGCACCGCCGGCAGTTCCTCAAGATCGAGTATGATGGCGGCGGCAATGTCCTCGGCCTCGGCGCGGGTGGGCGCGAGGCAGATCGCCAGCAATTCGCCGACCTGACGCACCTTCTCCTTGGCCAGGACCGGCTGTTCGGAAACCTTGAAGCCGGCGAGCCCCGAGACCGCCCGGATGGGGAGAACGCCATCGAGATCGGCCGCAGTGAACACCCGGTCGCGATACGCCTCCGGAACGTGGATCGCCCGGATACGGGCGTGAGCCAGGGGGCTGCGCACGAAGGCGACGTCCTGTAGGCCAGGCATGCGCAGGTCACCGACATACTGTCCGCGACCCCGCATCAGGCGATCGTCCTCCTTGCGGGGCAGGCGTGCGCCGACGCCCTCGGTGAGCCCGTTCGCGCCGCTCATGCCTGTTTCCCCTGAATAAGATCGAGGGCGGCGCGCACCAATGTGCCGCCGGGACGACGCAGTTCGTTCAGAATGGAAAAATGCTCGGCCCGCGCCACGGGGAGCAGCGGCCCTGGCGCATGGTGGGCGCTGCGCAGGGCGTGGAAGGCGCGCGCGTCGTGGACGAGGGCCGGGCGTTCGGCCGTGCCGTACGCGATAGCCAGGGGCTTCCCGACCACCGGCAGGCGCAGCGGAGAGAGTTCGGCAACCTGCGCATCCGTGAGCGAGAGGGCCTCGTTCAATCCGGTGTCGCGGATCGGCCCAAGTTCGTAGACGCCTGAAATGGCGAGCCCTGCCACCACAGCCGGGTGGTGCAGCTGCATCGCCGCGAGATGCGCCCCCGCCGACCAGCCGGCGAGCACCAGGGGACCGGCGATGCCGTGCGCCGGCCCGTGCGCGGCCAGCCAGTCGAGGGCGAGGCCGATCTCATCGACGATCCGGGTCAGGCTTGCCTCGGGCGCGAGGGTGTGGCCCGGCATCGCCACGGACCAGCCGGCGGCGGCGGTGCCTTCTGCGAAGCAGGCGAACAGCTCTCGGGAATTGCGCTGCCAGTAGCCGCCGTGGATGAAGACGAGACAGGGTGCGGCCGGGTCGGCGGCCGGGTAGAGGTCGAAGGCCGTGCGCGGGGCCGGCGCATAGGGAATGTCGAGCGCTCTCGGATACGCGGCGCGGTAGGCGGCGGAGGCCGTGTTGCGAAGGGCCGCCTGGGCGGCGGCATCGGGCACCGCCGCGTTGTTGTCGTAGGCGGCGTCGCGCGCCGCCCGGTCGAGGCGCGCCCAGTCGCTGCGGGGATCGGGAAGCAACGGGGATGAATCGGCACCCATGCAGGCGTCTCCTTGTCGGCTCGGGTCAGGCCGCGATTGCGCTGGGCAAGATCGGCGAGTCGGCGTCGAAGCGCTTGCCGGCGCGCAGGCAGAACGCCGGCTGCAGCAGGCGCTGGGCGATGACCTGCGTGTCCTCGTTGTCGCGAAGCAGGAAGCGGCCTCGATGGTCGTGCAGCACCGAGACGTCGGCGGAAAAGCCCGGTTTCAGGGCGCCGATCCGGTCTGACAGGCCCAGCATCTCGGCCGGATGCTTCGTCACCATGGGCACGACCTCTTCGAGGCTGAGGCCGAGCGCCATCATCGAGCTCATCGCCTGGGTCAGGCTGAAGCGGGCCTGTCCGAGGAAGGGATGGTTTTCGTCGTCGTGATGCTCATCGGGCGTGCCCGCCGGCCGCGGCACCTCGGTGTTGTAGCCGTGCATGTCGGCGCCGAGCGTGTAAGGCACGACGCCCGCCGGCAGCGACGCGCGGGCGACCCGATAGGAGAAATGGCTGCCGTGTCCGACATCGACCCGGAGGCCGGCATCCATCGCCGCGCGGATGATTGGGTGGACGACGCCCTCCTCGTTGATGAAGCCGCCTGGGTGCCTGGTGAACGGGTGCGCGAGGTAATCCCCGGGGCGCAGCAACGGAATCACCCGCTCCATGATGGTGTTGGCGTCTTCGCCTTTGGCGCCTCTCTCGGGCAGGCCCCAGAGCTGGCCGAAATGCACGTAAAGGGGGAGGTCCGCTCGGCGGCTGATCTCGGCCGCCATCTCCATGACCCGGATGCCCCAGCGGGCGAAGCCGCCGATCTCGGCATGGCCCTTGATGCCGCGCACGAGGTCGCGGTTCTCCACCGCCGACTTCACCGTCGCGTCGATATCGACTCCGTCGGGGCTGTAGAGATTCGGGTAGAAATGCCCTTCGAGGCCCCCGACCAGATAGGCCGAGAGGAAGGCGTAGATCCTAGTCTCGGACTTCTCTGCGACGAAGTGGCGGAAGCCCGGCAGCGTCATGCAGGAGGCGCCACCCTGGTCGATCACCGTGGTTACGCCCGAGCGCACGCCGACCATGTCGGGTGGCAGCCCGAACCGGCCGGTGACGTACTGGTAGACGTGGCCGTGCGTATCGATCATCCCCGGCAGGACGAGCTTGCCCGAGACATTCACGACCTCGGTGCCAGAGGACGGAACGATGCTGTCTGCGACGGCGGCGATGCGCCCATCGCGGATGGCAACGTCCTTGATGCCGTCGATGCCAGAAGCCGGGCAGATAACCCGTCCGCCGCGCAGCAGCATGTCGTAGTGTCCCTCGTCCATTCGGCGTCCTCCAGCGTTTCGCATCGGCCTGCGCACCACCGTAACGGGCAGATGCGAAGCATACTTCGCATCTGCCCGAAGCATGGTATGTGCCAGAGGCCGTTGGGATGCGGATCCCAGGGGAGGCACAGGACGCGGATGGACAAGATCGGGCTGGTCGAGGCTGAGACGATACGATCGACTGAGTGCGTTCAGGAGACCGGACGAACCTGGCCTTTGCCAGAACGGCCAGGTTTCCTGATGCGACGGCTGCATCAGATCCACGTGAGCCTTTTTTTCGAGCGTTGTGGCGCATTCCGCGTCACTCCGCTGCAATATAGTCTGCTCTCTCTGTTGGCAGAACGCGGTGAAGCCGATCAAACGACCTTGGCCAATTCGGTCGCCTTGGACCGGACGACGACGACGGGCGCCCTCAAACGCCTGGAGATGCGCGGATTCATCGAACGCTCACTGTCGCCGAGCGACCGGCGTGCCCAGTGCTGCCGCCCGACCCGGGCGGGACGCGACCTGCTTGAGCGCATGGAGGAGGCCGCACGAGCGGCCCACGACGCGACGCTTGAGCCGCTTGCGGGCGACGAGCGGGAGACACTGATCCGGCTGATGAAAAAAATCACCTTAGCTCATCAACAACGGCAACGCAGCGATGGTGTGGTAATTTGATTCAGTATTATTCGTAGCGGAATTTGTTCATCGAAAGGACGGCAGAATCCTTAGTCTAAAAAGTCTACATTCAACATCTCGTATGATAAACAAAGTGCAGAACGATTTAAAAGACAGGCTCTTAATTAGAAATGAAGGCGACGCGAGAGCCGTCTCTCCAGGAGCGGCATGACGTCCGCGCTGGGTCTCGAAATTGGGTCCTCCGTGATGTTACGTACTTAATGGACCCTCCCGTAGTACCTATACAAGAAGGAGTGATGTCCGCTTACGATCAGCTTCAGCGTTTGCCAGAACGGCGCCCCTGGGGTCGGGACTCGTCAGTGGGCTTTATGACCGGGGCAGGTGGTTTCGGACCTGTCCGGCTTGGGCGAGCACGATGCAATAAGCGGACGTTTGCTCGGGAAGCGAGGATTGGCCGCTACGCTTACCTGTCAGCCACTCGGCGTCCGCTCATGGCCGGGGACCGCGAAGCGCACCCCGGCAGGTTCCCTCTCGTCAAAGGCTCGGGTGCAAGGCGCGAACAGGGCTTACCCCCTCCAGCACTGATGCGGCGTACAGGATCGTGGTCTCCGCCTGCCAGCTACCCACCAGCTGTACGTTGATTGGCAGGCTCTCGCGGCTGGTTCCGAAGCGCATCGACAGGCCTGGCAGGCCCGTTACGTTCAAGGGTACCGTCGCACCTTGGAGGTAAGTCAGGTCGACGGTCTCGCCGTTGACGACGAGTTCGCTGATTCCGTGCCTATGCGCCGGGATGGGTAGCACCGGGGTTAGGAGGACGTCGTGATCTCGGAAGTAGGCGGCATAGCCGTCCCGGAGCCGCTCCGCCGCCTGCTCGGCCGCGATGTAATCGTCAATTGAAGTGTCAGGCAGCGACAGCATGGTTCTGGCCATCTTATAGATTTCGCTCTCAGGACGACCGGCAATCGCCTCTCGAAAGGCGGGCTTCATCTCCATGACGTGGAGCTTGTTGAACACGTCGAGGGCGAAGTCGTGCTCCAGCGCCGGGATGCGCACCTCCTCCACGTGATGCCCCTCGCCCTTGAGCGCCTCCGCCGCCGCCCGGACGGTCGCCGCGACCTCGGTGTCGATGGGACCGAAGCCCGGCCCGACCATCCAGCCGATGCGGAGCTTGCGGTCCGGCGCGCCGCCGATGCCGGCGTCCGAGCCGGCCGCGCTCGTGGCGAATGCGTCCAGGCCATCGGGCCCGGCGAGTTGCGAGAAGGCGAGGGCGAGATCGCGGATCGAGCGCGCCATCGGACCCACATGCCAGAAGCGGCGGGGGGCCCGCGGCCAGATGCCGGTCATTGGCACACGCCCGTGGGTGGCTTTCAGCGAAACGATGCCAGTCTGGGCGGCCGGGCCGCGCACCGAGATGGCGAGGTCGGTGCCGAGGCCTAGGGGCGACATGCCCGCCGCGATGGCTGCCGACTCGCCGCCGCTCGACCCACCCGGAGTGCGCTCAAGGTCCCAGGGGTTGTTCGAGCGGCCGGAGAGCAGGTTGTCGCTCTCGATCCAGTAGGAGAACTCCGGTAGGTTCGTCTTGGCGAGCAGGATGCCACCGGCCTTCTTCATGCGAGCCACGCTGGTCGCGTCGTCGTCGGGTGTGCGACCCTTGAAGATAGGCGAACCGCGCTGTGTCATCACGCCAGCGGTGTCTATGGAGTCCTTCACAGTGAAAGGTACGCCGTGCAGGGGACCGAGCTCCTCGCCGGCCATGATCGCGGCTTCGGCTTCCTTCGCGGCCTTCAGCGCACCTTCGTTGACGGTGACGATGGCGTTGACCTTGGGGTCGACCGCCGCGATGCGATCGAGGTGCGCCTGCACGACCTCGACCGGCGAGACCTGCCGGGTACGGATTAATTCGGCGAGCCGGGTCGCGTCCGAGAAAATGATGTCGGTGGTCATGGGCTGGGATCCTTCGAGGTCGCCGATGCGGGCGGATCGCCCTGGCTCGGCCGTGCGACGAGCATGGGTGGTGGGTGGGCGCCCCCGAAGGGCGCCCGCGTCCTCAGCGGTTCGCGAGGTGGGCGACGAGACGCTCGGCGGCGGGGCCGGAGGAGGCCGGGTTCTGGCCGGTGATGAGCAGGCCATCCGTCACGACGAAGGGTCCCCAGTCGGCTCCCTTGGCGTAGAGGCCTCCGTTCCGCTTGAGCTCGTCCTCGACCAGGAACGGAACCACCTGGGTGAGGCCGACGGCCTCCTCTTCGGTGTTCGTGAAGCCGGTGACGTTTCGGCCTGCGACGAGGGACTTCCCGCCGGCTGCCTTGGCATGGCGCAGGACGCCGGGGGCGTGACAGACCAGAGCGAGGGGCTTGCCGGCGGTGAGCGTCGTCTCGATCAGCCTGATCGAGGCCGGGTCCTCGGCGAGGTCCCAAAGCGGCCCGTGCCCGCCGGGATAGAATACGGCGTCGAAGCCCTCGTGGCCAACAGCATCGAGCCGGCCCGTCTCGGCCAGCACCGCCATGGCCGCCGCGTCGGCTTCGAAGCGACGCGTCGTGTCGGTCTGGAAGCTCGGCTCGGCGCTCTTCGGATCGAGCGGCGGGCGGCCGCCCTCGGGTGACACCAGGACCACCTCCGCACCGGCATCCTTGAACACGTAGTAGGGGGCCGCGAGCTCTTCCAGCCAGAAGCCGGTCTTCCGGCCGGTGTCGCCGAGCCGGTCATGCGAGGTCAGCACCATCAGGATCTTCATCGTCGTTCTCCGGGTCGTTTGCTGGGGTTGAGAAGAAATCTTCGCGTATCGGGCAGTTCGATGGGTCCGCGGGGCACCGTCCCAGGGAAGGTGGTCGACTTTATTCTAAGTAGACCGGTCGTCTTGTATATTGGCGTGACGAAGAGGTTGTTCAGGGCAAAGTTGGAACGCGATGTATCAAGTTGACCCGAAGCCGAGGATGCGCCGGGTCGTTCCAAAGGCGGCCTCGAACGGTGCGTCGGTCCGGACGATCTTGGCCATCAGGCTCGCACCGAGCCAGACATGGTACAGGTCCTCGGCGGTCGTATGCGGCTCGCTCTCGATCGTGAGAGAGCCCTCCGCCACGCCCGCCGCGATGGACCGCGACAGCCGATCGATGATCGCGGCCGTGCCGCCCTTGAGGGCGAGGCGCATCGGTTCGGACAGGTCCGAGACCTCCGCCGCAAGCTTCACCGCGAGGCACTTGCGCTGGTAGTCGATACTGCCCTGCGTGGCCTGCCATTTGCGCCAGTAGTTCATCAGGCGCTCGGCATGCCTCAGTCCTGGCTCGGCAAGTGTCGTATCGAGGTCGGCGAGATAGGTTTCGAAGTAGTCCGCCAGGAGGGCCTCGCCAAAAGCCTCCTTGGAGCCGAAGTAGTGGTAGAACGAACCTTTCGGCACGCCAGACAAAGTCAGAATTTCGTTGAGTCCGACCCCAGAGAACCCCTTCGCGCCGACAAGGCCGTAGGCGGTATCGAGGATCCCCTGGCGGGTGTCGGTATGTGCGGTGACGCGTGCCATGACGTTGAGATAGAACACATTAGACCGGTCGTCTAGATGCGTTTGCACTTTTGTCGGAGGGAGCAGGGGAGTACGTTGGGAAGCACGCGGTCTAAGGACGACACCGCCGCACATTTCCCGCTGGCGTCTGCTGTTCGGAAGCACGTTCATCGCTTGCTTCGACCGAATGGGGTCGGAAACGGACGGTTCAGCTCATGAACGGGCGGGCTACCGGACCCGAGGTTCATGTCGGAAATACCGTCGGATCTCCGATATCCGGTCTTATAGGACAAATATGTCGTTTAGGTGGATTTGAGCCTGTCCGATTGCGACTTGCCAAAGCGTTCAATTGGACATTGCCGTCATCTTCGTTCAAGCAACGACACAGATTCCTCTCCGGACCGAAAAATCGGTCGCTCACCGATCGACAAACTCCCTACAGCGCAACCCTTTCATTAATTTTTGCAACTATTATGGGCCGCAAGAGGCATAGGGTGGAACGAGACCGATGGGAGTTGTCGCAGGCAGCGATGGGGAAGCCAGGACAGTCCGGCTTTCTGAGGTGCTCGGGGCCTTGAGCCATGCTCTCGACCTGACGGAGGGTCAGCCTATTGGGCACTGCGTGCGCGCGACCTGGATCGGGATGCATATTGGTCGACAGATGGGCCTCCCTGAACACCAGCTCTGGGAGCTATACTACACGGTTATGATGAAAGATCTTGGTTGCTCCAGCAATGCAGCGCGGATCTGCGAACTGTATCTCTCTGATGATCTGAGTTTCAAGCGTGATTTCAAGACCGTTTCCGACAGTCTTCCGAAGGTCCTTGCCTTCGTTTTCGCCCATACGGGCCTCAAGGCCGGTCTAGCTGAGCGCTTCAAGGCGGTTCTCAACATCCTTCAGAACGGCGGCGAGATCGCTGATGATCTGATCCAGACCCGTTGCCAGCGAGGTGCCGAGATTGCAGCGCAGCTGCGTTTCCCTCCCACGGTCTGCGATGCGATTCACGCCCTTGACGAGCACTGGAACGGCAAGGGACGCCCGGATCGGCGAGCGGGGCCGGCGATCCCGATTTATGCCCGCATCGCGCTCTTGGCCCAGGTCATCGACGTTTTCCACACGGCGGTCGGACGGGAGGCCGCTTTGACCGAGGCGCGGGACCGCAGTGGCAGCTGGTTTGATCCTCATGCGGTGGCTTGCTTCGAGCAAGCGGCAGCGACGCCAGGCTTCTGGGAGATGTTGACTTCCGAGACCATCGAAGAGGCAGTTACCGCCCTTGAGCCGGTGCAGCGCGCCGTCGTGGTGGACGAGGATTACCTCGACGACATCGCTCGCGCCTTCGCCAAAGTTATCGACACAAAAAGTCCCTTCACGTCTGGGCATTCTGAGCGCGTGGCGGTTTACTCTGACCTGATCGCGGCGGAGCTTGGCTTCACATCCGAGCGGCGGCGCTGGCTACGCCGAGCGGCGCTGCTACACGACGTTGGAAAGCTCGGCGTCTCGAACTCCATCCTCGATAAGAATGGCAAGCTCGACGAGGAGGAGTGGCGGGACATGCGCAACCACGCCGTACTTTCCGAGGGGATCCTCACCCGAGTCGCCGCCTTCCGTGAACTGGCCCGTATCGGCGGCGCACACCACGAACGCCTCGATGGGCGTGGCTATCCGCGTGGCCTCGTAGCCGATGAGATCGAGCCGGAGACCCGTATCGTCTCGGTGGCGGATGTGTTCGACGCACTGACCGCCGACCGCCCCTACCGCAAGGCGATGCCCATCCCGAAGGCCCTAGACATCATGCGGGCCGACCTCGGCACTTCCTTCGACCCGGAGTGCTTCGCGGCCTTGGAACGGGCGCTCGCTGAGATCGAGGGGGATCTCGCTCAAGCGGCATAAGCTGCGCCGCCCCTCGGCGATCTTTTCGGTTACCGGGCTGGGACCACAGCACCAACTCCACCATTGATGACCTTGCCACGACGAGGCGAGGCATTGTGTGCCGATAGAACGATGCCCGTGCGCACCACCCGACCCATGGCGGCTGAACCCAGAGCACGCAGACACAGCGAGGTGAGGATGCGAGGGAGCATGATTTGGGCGTCCTGACGGAAGAATTTGGGAGGCGTGAACCGTTGAAACAGTCGCCTGCAACTCGGTTCCTCGAAGATGCAGTGCGGGACGGTATATGCTGATAGGAATTTCGGTCGCATTTTATGCAACCTGAGTTTTCGCCTTCTGGTCGTGAGGCTTTGACGCCGCACCTGCTCCATTCGAACACCGCTGCTGCCCCCTGCTTCTGGGGTCGGTGCGAACAAGCATCAAACTCAAGGTCGGGCTCGTCCACCAGCGCCGATGGGCGACCCGGGACGAGGCCCGACGCGACCTGTCCGCCTACATCGAGGGCTACTACAATCGGCAGCACATTCACTCGGCCCTCGGTTACATCACACCCGAGCAGGCCGAGCGGAACGCGAGCTAAACCCACGTCCGTCGAAACGGGGGAGGATCACGACCCGATGCAACGGAAACGAAGGACGCGGACATGGATGACGACGCGTCTACCCGCAACCGGTAGGTCGGACAGGGTACGCACGTAGCGGCTATGGATTCGAGACGAGGGCTGATTGCAGCCTGGGCACGGGGCCAAGGCGTCGACCGGCCGGGCTGTAATGGTCAGCCCAGTGCCCACCTCGACATGATCAATGACAAGGCCGCGCGGAAATACGGAACTGGGATGCAGGCTGCGAGACATAGCAGGATCTCCGACGGCGAAAGCCGAGATCCATCAACTCGCCTGCACTAAAAGTGAGTCAGACCCAAAGTTCGACGCCGATCCAGGGTCAATGTTCACAACGCTGTTTGACAGATCGGGGTTTTAGGAAGGGTCGTCCCCCGCCGGGTGTCGGGCCAGATCAGTCTCTGGCTCAGGGCGACACCCCGGCCAATCAAGGGTCTACCCTCCGCATCCCGGATCGTCTCGAAGCCGGTCATGCGAGCGGCCGACCCGCCAACCGGCGCACGATCCTGCGGAGCCACGCGACTTGCGTGGCGCGGGCTCGCAATCTGTCGCGCGCCGTCATCAGGACCGTTGCGAAGCGACCACGGGCGGTAATGGCCTCGTCGTAGCGGACCAGCGGCATCAGGGCGTTGGCCCAATCGTCCTTGTAGGCCTCCTCGCCGACGGTAAAGTCGAAAACCCGCAGGCCGTCGTCGAAGGCCTGGCGCAGCAGAGTCTCGGTCATGAGGCGTCCGGTACTGAAACGGCGCCAGCCGTCCGCCTCCCATCCGATCAGGAGGAGATAGAAGCGGCTGCGATAGACGAGGCCGAGATGCGCTGCCACGGCCGTGCCCGAGACGTTGAGCGAACTCCCGTGGATTCGCCCCTCCGGAAGGTCGATCCGAGCCATGGCGTCGTAGAAATCGGAGAAGGCCGGGACGGCGAACCAATCCTTGGAGTGGGTCTCACGCCATCGCCGCGACTTCATCCGCTTCAGCGAGACGATAAGCGCCCGCATGCCGGCGTCATCGTCGGCGACGACGAAGGCAATGGGTCCCACTTCGGCGAGTCGGCGGCGACAGCGCTGCGTGTCGGCCCAGAATCTCGGGCGCAGGGTCCCTGTCAGCGCTTCGTATCTGTCCGGGAACGTCACGCTTCGCGCTTGCCCGGCAGCGTTGACGCCCGGCAAAAGGGCGAGGGGATTGGGCACCCGCTCCCCGACCGCTCCCTCGGGCGGGTCCAGGGTCACGGGCATCCGTGTCAGGCAAACGACGTCGTGGGACGGCAGGGCGGCAGTGATCCGGCGCCACAGAGCTTGCACGGCCGTGGCGTCGAGGCTGCGGGCGAAGTCGGGATCGATAGCGGGCGCGTTGTAGTCGGTGACGATCCCACCGAGAAATTCCAACGTGCGCAAGCCGTTCCGCCGAGTGATGCCGAGGGGCAGGACCATTTGGATGCGCGCATCCGCCATTACGACGATGGCGGGTTCTATGTGAGCCTGTGCGCCGAAGGTATCGGCCCAGGCCTGGAGCCAAGCGTGACGCGCGAAGGCGTAGCCCGCCAGGCCGGGCGTCTCGAGATCCGTGGCAGCGGCGCGCACCGACGGATAGATGCGGAGGGTCAACTCGTCCATCAGCGATGCCCCTTCGGCATTGTCCATCAAAGCAGCTTGCCGGCGACCTGCGCGACCTTGAGCCGGCGCGCGCCCGTATCGGGAGCGTTGCGCAGGCGCGCGACCGCCCAGAGGGCGCCGACCAGCCTGAGTTGCACCAGACCATGCGGCGACCGGGGCGGTCGCGGCGCACGTACAGGTCGTAATCCTCGCCCCCCGAGCGACTGAGGCGCGGATCGAACGGGTCGGCCTCGGGAAGACAGGTATTGCGCCGCAGAAGCGAGTTGCCGGTGCCGATCCAGCGGTCGCTCGCCTGCGCGTCGTAGCCGATACCGAAGGCGGTGCCGCTGGGCTGAGGGGGCCGGCGTTCGTAGGTGCGGCCGCCAGCCGTCAGGCGGCGGACTTTTGCTCCCCCCAATGCCGATATCCATCGACGATCACTGATGCTCCGCCTCGCGAAAAGGCGTCCTGCTGATCGACGGTTTTGCCGTAACAGCAGGAACGCTGGCGGCGATGGATTCATCGGATGGGCCTGACCGACAGACGCCCGACCGCAGACTGATCGCAACGCCGCACGCGATCGTGGGCCCGCATGTTCAGCACCTCCAACGTTCGGGCTCGATCCCATAGGGGCGCTCGGGACTGAGCCGTGAATCGTACCAACGGCTAGCAAGCAGTCGCTCCTCGAGCCCAGCCAACAGGCCTGTCCGGTCGACTGGAAGAATGAGGCCGGGTGCCGGTTTCCACACCGTTCGTAGGTAAGGCGTGACCGCAACGAACCGGGCGTTGTGGACCGCGTCGAGTCCGAGACGAATCATGAGCTCGTCGGAGGTCAGGGCGTCGCCGCTCGTGCGGAGGACCCGTTGCAGGGCCGAGATCCGGATGACGACGTTGGTCGGTGCGGCAACGTCGACACAGCGCTGGGTATGGATCTGCCCGTGATAGGAGCCGTCGAACGTCCGGCCGAGATTTGGGTCGAGCACCGTCCCGTCCGGGCAAAAGAACGCCCCGGACCACGTGATGAGGGTTCCCGTGGCATCGGTGAGCAGACCCGAGGCGACGTCGAGGCGCTCGTCCCACAGGGCGAGGGCCGAGAGCTCCAGCAGATCGACCTCAACGGGCGACGCCCCGGTATGCAGGTACAGCCATTCGGCGTCCGTGCTCGCAGCGGCCCGCAACACAGCCCCGCCGTCTCGCCAAGCCTCCTCGACACAGAGATTCATGACGCTGTCGAGGGTGCGCCGTGGTCTCAGCGACCACATGCCGGTGTGCTGGCCGCTCTCGTTCGAACGCACGGCGACATCGCCCGACCGCCCGCGTGCCTCGACCAACCGATCGAGGACGAACTTCTGTGAGGCCACCGCTGCAGGCTTGTCCCCGGTCTCCGCCGAGGCCGTCGACCCGGGATTGATCCGCCAAGCGTAGAGCAGTTCCGGCACATGCACGGGCTCATGCCCGACGGCCCAGGCCCGGCCGATGGCATCCCAATCGTGGCACCAGGTCGCGCGATCATCGCTGTACGCGTCGATCTCGACGAGGAAGTCGCGCCGCCAAGCCATGAGATGGGTCTGATAGCAGCAGTTCGCAGACAGAAACGGATCGAAGGCGGGTTTGAAGAACGGGCTCGCCTTGGCGGAGGCGGGATTGGACTTGAACTCGTCCGAGTAGAACACCCGTGCCTCGGGGAAGCGCTCGATCCAGTGCGCCATCACCTGGAGCGCGTCGATGGTGAGGTAGTCGTCGGCGTCGAGGGGTACGAGGATCTCGCCCTCGGCCGCGGCGAGCCAGGTCCGGTTGGCGCCGGCGATGCCGGCGTTCGCCTCGTGCCGGATCACCCGGGCATGGCCCGCGGCCTCGACCTTGGCGAGCCAAATCAAGGTATCCTGCCGGGTCGATCCGTCGTCGACGATGACGATCTCGCGGTTGGTGTAGGTCTGCAATAGGCAGGATTGCAGCATTTCCTCCAGGAAGGCGGCCGGCTGGTCGTAGACTGGCACGCAGAGCGTGAACCGGATCGCGCCGGAGGTTGGGTAATGTCGGATGCGCCAGGCGATATGGCGATCAAGCCAATTCTCGAACGCGGCCGGGTCCGTCTCGACGGGGGCCCGCTCGGGCCGAAGCAGCACACGGTAGGTCGGATCGCGCTGGTCGAAGCCTGGGTTGAAGTACGGGTCGCGCAAGCCCGGCCAGCGGGCGTAGAGCGCTTCCTTCTCGCAGCGATAGGTGCCGGTCTTCGAGGCACTCTCGTAATGATAGACCCGCACGCCCGGATCGACGACGCAGGTGCGGCCGGATTCGCGCAGGCGCAAGCAGAAATCGACGTCGTTGTAGTTGAGCGGGAAGCGCTCGTCGAAGCCGCCGAGCGCCTGATAATCGGCGCGGCGCACGATGGCCATGGCCCCGGTGACGCCGAACACCTCGCGCCGACACTGCAGGAGATTGCCCGTGGCGCCGGCATGGCTCGGGGCGACGAACAGCCCCGCGTGTGAGGGCCCCTGTTCGAGGAGGATCACCCCGTTGTGCTGAACGGTGCCGTTCTCGAACAGGCAAAGGGGGCCGATCATGCCGACGTCCGGATGGGCAAGCAGGAAGGCGACGAGTTCCTCGCCGCCGCGCGCCGTCACGGCCTCGACGTCGTCGTTCAGCAGGCAAACGAATTCACCCTCGGCGGCTGCGACGCCGATGTTGAGTTTCCGCGCGATGTTGAGGGAGCGGTCCTCGTAGTGCACCAGGCGAATACCCGGCGTCTCGGCGAGTTGCGCGTTCTGCTCATCGGAAAGATCGCCGTTGTGGACGATCACGTATTCCCGGTTCGGATAGAACTCCGTGTTCTCGAAGCTCCGGACGCAGTTCAGGATCAGATTGATGCGCCGGTCCCGCACCATCCGGGACCCCGCCCCCGTGGGAATCACGTAGGACAGAAGTGGTGCCGCGGCCGGCAGGGTGTAGTGCGTGCGCCAGAATCCATCTCCGAAGCCGGGCGAGACGGACGCCTCCGGATCGCGCTGCCGGGCGAATTCGAGGAGCGACGCCTCCTGGCGCCCGACGCTGTAGGATTTCGTCGTCATCGACGTCGCCGTCGAGGTCGGCGACGCGCGCCAGACGTAGCCGATCACCGGCACGTGGATCGCCTTCTCGACATGGCGGGAGGCGCGCAGGACGAAGTCGTAATCCTGAGTGCCGTCGAAGTCCGGCCGGAACGCGCCCACGGTCGCGAGAAAGTCCCGGCGGTAGACGGAAAGGTGAGAGAGATACATGGTGTTCTCAAGAAGAACCGGCGACCAGCCGGGCTTCAGAACCACGTCGTAGAGTTCACCCGTGTCAGAGATCTTGCACTCGTCGGTGTAGACGAGGTCCGCTTCGGGCTCGGCCTCGATCGCCTTCCAGATCGCCTCGAAGACGGTACGCGGCAGCAGGTCGTCGTGGTCGACCAGCGCCACATGCGTCCCGTCGGCCTCGGCGATGGCGCGATTCGTGCCGCCGGCAATGCCGAGGTTGCGCTCGGCGAACACCACGGTGACGCGGGGATCCGCGGCCGCGATCCGGCGCAGGGTTCGCAGCGTATCGGGCCGCTCGGATCCGTTGTCGACGATGATCCAGCGCCAGCCGACGTAGCTCTGATTGAGCAGGGTCTGAAAGAGTTCCTGGAGATAGGAAGGCTCGGTGTTGAAGGCCGGCGTCACCACGCTGGGGCGAAAGGCCGGGTCCGACAGGCCGGCGGTGGCCTCTGAACGGGTGGGCTCGCACAGGTCGCGCAGACTGAGTTGCTGACCGATCCCGCGGGGGTTCAGGGGTGCCTCACGTCCCTCCAGGGTTCCTGTCCGCAACCAATGCACGAGGGGGTTGATCGCGCTGGCGCGGACATCGGGGTAGCGCTCCAGGTAGGTTTGGCCGTGGAAGAACAGCGACGGCTCGCGCTCCTGAAGGTGCCCGCTCGTGAGGTAATGGGCAATGGGATCCATGCCGTCGGCGGCGACGTCGGGATAGGTGCGCAGATAATAGCCGACATCGAACAGGCCGCTTCGGGCGACGAGTTCATAATCGGAGGCGATACCAGCACCGGGCGGTAGGGCGCCGCGCAATGGTGGCCGCCGCCCCTCGACGAGGCCGACGCGTACCCAATGCACCAGGGGTGCGGTATCCACAGCATCGGGATAACGGGCGTGGTAGCCACGTCCGTCGAAGAATTCCGACGGCTCGCGTCCCTCACGAAAACCCGAAGTGACGTAATGTGCCACCGGATCGAACCCAGCCGCGGCGACGTCAGGATTTTCGCGTAAGTAGTAGGACCGGTCGAACAATCCGCTGCGCACTGCAACGTCATAGTCCGAGCCGATCCCGGCTCCGACGTCGGTCAGGGCGCGGATCGGTGCGTCGCGACCTTCACCCAGCCCGATACGCAACCAGTGAATCAGGGGCGCGATATCGGCGAGGCCTACGTCAGGGTAGCGCGCGCGGTAACCACGTCCGTCGAAGTACCCCGATGGCTCACGATTCTCGCGAAAGCCTGAAGTTAAGTAATGTGCGACGGGATCGAGGCCAGCCTCCGCCACATCTCGATTCTCCCGTAAGTAGTACGCTCGATCGAACAAACCACTTTGGATCGCGATGTAGTAATCGGAGCCGCTTTCCGGCTCGGCTATCCCGCTGTGGAATGGAGCATCGCGGCCTTCGGCCAAACCTATGCGCAACCAATGAATCAGGGGCGCAGTGTCTGCGAGCCCAACGTCGGGGTAGCGGGCGCTGTAACCACACCCGTCGAAGAACCCAGACGGCTCTCGGTTCTCTCGAAAACCGGAAGCGAGGTAGTGAACCACCGGATCGAGACCGGCTTCGGCAACATCCTTGTTCTGCGAAAGATAGTATGCACGATCGAACAGCCCACTTCCGTTTGCCAGGGCATAATCGGAGTCGTGACCTGGGCTCGGTAGGACGTGGATCGGTGGATGACGCCCCTCCGTACGACCGATACGAAGCCAATGGACGAGCGGGGACATGGCTCCCGCCGCCACATCGGGGTAGCGTGCACTATAGCCACGTCCGTCGAAGAACGCGGACGGTTCACGATTCTCGCGATAACCTCCCGTCAGGTAGTGCGCCACCGGATCCAAACCGGCCTCGGCAACGTCGGCGTTCTGCGTGAGATAGTATGCCTCATCGAACCAGCCGCTGCGGGCCACAAGATCATAATCGGACCCAGGACCGTGCTGTCCTGACGGGCCAACGGCTACGGGTGCGGAACGGCCTTCGTCGTGACCAACTCGCAACCAATGCACCAGTGGATTCACGCCGGCCGCTGCGATCTCGGGATGCCGGGCGAGATACGCGGCGCCGTCGAAGAATGCCGAGGGCTGAAGCCCATCCGCATGGTCGCTATGCAGGTAGTGAGCGACGGGATCCAACCCGGCTGCGGCCACTTCCGGATAGGTTCTTAAGTAGAACGCGGCATCGAACAGGCCGCTACGGGCGACAAGATCGTAATCGGTCCCGGGGCTGACGCCTTCGCTACTTCGGATCGGTGCAAAACGGCCTTCGTGAAGTCCAACGCGCATCCAATGGACGAGCGGGGCGAGATTGCTTGAGCGGACGTCAGGATAACGTTCAGCGTAGGTCTGGCCGTCAAAAAATTCAGACGGCTCCCGTCCTTCAGAGAAGCCGTTAGTGATGTAATGGAGGATCGGATCCATGCCGATGTCCGCGACATCGGGATTCGCCCTCCGATAGTAGCCGACGTCGAACATCCCGCTCTGGGCAACAAGCGCGTAATCGGTACCCGGCCGCGCAAGGGTCGGAGCGGTGCGGACGGGCGCTACGCGTCCCTCGGCGCTACCGAGGCGCAACCAATGGACCAGAGGATTGATGCGCGCGTCGCGAACGTCTCCGTTCTCGGTGCGATAGCGGGTTCCATCGAAGAATGCCGATGGTTCGCGTCCGTCGAGATATCCGAATTGGAGATAATGGACGATGGGATCTTCCCCGGAGGCAGCAACGTCCGGATTGGCCGCGAGATAGTAGCCAATATCGAAAAGACCGCTGCGGGCGACCAAGGCGTAATCCGACCGGACTTCACCAGAGATCGGTGACCGACCCATGCGTACGGGGGCCGGCCTCCCTTCAGCTGCACCCGAGCGCAACCAATGAACGAGAGGGTTGATACCCTCGCTCTTGATCGCGGGGTCCGCCTCCCGGTAACCCGTACCATCGAAGAACGCTGAGGGTTCACGCCCCTCGACGAAGCCGATGGTGAGATAATGATGGATCGGATCCGCCCCATTCTCGGCGACATCCGGGTTCTCACGGAGATAGTAGCCCCGATCAAACAACCCGCTGCGTGCAAGCAGATCGTAGTCGGATTGAATCGAGAGGTTGCTGTCGTGTCGCGTGCGGGTGCCGAACAAGGCTTTGATTGATTTCATTACGTCAGAATGTCCAGCAGTCGCACGGTTGAACTTCCAGCCGCCGGGACCCGCCTGCCCCCGAACAACCAGCAATGACGATACCCCTACGGCATCGTGACGATTCCGCGGGATGGAATGGCACCCCCGCGCCGATCGATCCCACATCCTTCCCCAAGCAGGCGTGGCCGCAGCCTAATGCATAGGCATTTTTCATCGTCCGTCGGTTGTCAAGCAAAACGCGGCGCTCACTTCTCTGGGGGTACAGGGTGGGTCACGCCAGAATCAATGGCCTTATGACCATACAGTCACGTAGCCGACCTCGCATCCGTCACCGCGGTCACCGATTTTCGCCATCGCGCATATCGAGGATACGCGTGCGGCCGTCATCCACAGACGCATCGTGCGATCGCCTGTCCGCGACGGAGACCGTGTCGGCCTTCGGCAGAACGGGCGCAGAGGGCGGTGCGAGATCCAGCCCGAGGAAGTAGCGGGCGAAACCGATCCGAGCGGCTTCCGCGTCGGGAAACGGGCCAAGCGCACCGAGCCCACCAATCTCTTCGATGATCACATAGAGCCCATCGGCACGCTGTTCGTGACGCCAGTTCTCGTGAAACAGATCACCTGCCATCGCCCCAATCCTTTCTGCCCTCACGCGGCGCAGCCTCCCTGCAGGTTCGAAGCTCCCTGCTCCTCACCTCAAGAGGCAGAGAAAAGGACCGAGGCGGCTGCGCTTCCGCCCCTGCATACAGGGTGGTCATATCGGTATCCGTTCGCTCGGCACGGCGCCGGGCAGGACCATTCGTCCTGAGACCCATGCCGGTCCACCGCGATCGAGGTGAGCAGCGATGACGCCCCACAGCGTCAACGGTAAACTCAGTCCGGCATCGGCGGCGCTTCCGCGGGATCGAACATCGGATCGCGCGGTTCCGGCGCTGCCTGCTCGCGGACACGACGACGCGGAGTCGGACCCGTCGTACAATTGCTGCAGATGGACGAGGTAGCCCGACGAACGCGATCGTCGAAGGCTTTCTCGCGGACCTTGCGCTCGGCCTCGGCGCGATCACGCCGTGCCTGCGCTTCCTCCGATGACGTGGACGGCGCGTCCGGCGTGGCGGTTTCGAGCCGAGGCGCGGACGGCCTCGGCTTATGAGGACTTGGATCGGGTTGCGCCGAAGCACCCAAGGGTAAGCCTGTCAGCAGGCCCGCGACCAGAAGGACAGCACGCATTTCCGTAAACCTCACGCTGCCGGGACCCGTAGCATATCGGACATTCGGCGTCGCCGAGAGGCCGGCATAAACCGCCGCGCATCGGCAAGACTTGCCGGGGTGCGGCGCCGTACGGGACGAACGATACGACCTAAGCCCTTGATTTTCCGAGACAACACCGACGGCATACGGATTGCTGACTTAGGTATAACCGATCTCGCGGACCCCAAGGCCGACCATGGACATTTTCAGTGCGCTACAAACCGCGGTGTCGGGCCTCCAGGCCCAGTCGTACTCGCTGAACAACATCTCGGGCAACATCGCCAACTCGCAGACAACCGGGTTCAAGCGGGTCGACACGAACTTCGTCGACATGATCGCCGAGCAGCCGCTGAACAAGCAGGTCTCCGGCTCCGTCGGCGCCTTTTCGCGGCTGACCAACACCATTCAGGGCGGCCTCGTCTCCACCGGAATCGACACCAACATGGCGCTCAGCGGCAAGGGGTTCTTCACCGTCCAGACCAAGACCGGCGACGCGGCGGGTCAGGCCGGGTTCTCGACGACCCAATACTATACGCGGCGCGGCGACTTTAAATCCGACAATCAGGGCTACTTGGTGAACGGTGCCGGCGGCTACGTCACGGGTCAGAATTTCGACCCGCGAACGGGGGCGACCACGGGCACGGGACCGATCCAGATCTCGACGGCGTCCCTAGCGGCCAAGGCGACAAAGAGCATCGCGTACGCGGCCAACCTGCCGATGACGCCGTCCACCAAGAACGCGTCGGCGGCGACCGCCGGATCAGAACTCCTCACCAAGCTGAGCTCCGGAACCGCGTATGGGGCGGTCACCGCCGATCCGACACCGGCCAAGCTCGGGAACCCGATCAAGGGCAGCGATGCGAATAAGTTCATGGACGACACCCTGTCGGGCGGCTCACTGACCGCCTACACCGAGACCGGCGCTCCGATGACGGTGCAGCTGCGTTGGGCCAAGGTGCAGAACGCCACGACGGCAACGGCCGCTGCCGGAACGGGCACCACCGGAGCGGCGGCGGGCGGAACGACCACGGCCGCCACCGGCGGGAAAGATGTCTGGAACCTGTTCTACCTTGGCAACTCGAAGGCGACCGACACCCAGGACGCATGGCAGAACGTTGGCCAGGCGTTCACCTTCGAGGGTGGCCAGCTCAAGTCGCCCGCCTCTCCCGCGATCACAGATCTAACCGTGGATGGGGTCAAGCTGACGGATGTCAAACTCAACATCGCCGCCGGCGGCCTCACCCAGTATGCCGCCAGCGAGGGCACAGTCCGCACGGACACGCTTCAGCAGGATGGCTATGCCTCCGGCACCCTGACCTCGCTGTCGGTCACGAGCGACGGCAAGATCACCGGTACCTATTCGAACGGCAATTCCGCCGCCCTCGCGCAGGTCGGCATCGTTCAATTCAAGGATCCGGACTCCCTGAAGGGCGACACCAACGGCAACTATACGCAGACCCTCGGCTCCGGCGCACCGATCACCGGCCTCAACGGATCGTCCGTCGTGGGTGGCGAGATCGAACAGTCGAACACCGACATCGCCGCCGAGTTCTCGAAAATGATCGTCACGCAGCAGGCCTACTCAGCCAACACCCGCGTGATGTCGACGGCACAGACCATGATGAGCGACCTGATCAATATCATTCGCTAACATCGATGTTAAGATAAAAACGAAACATCAACCATTCAAGTCATCTTTCTAGGAACGCCGCCCCTGCGAACGTTTTCTGCCCCACTTTCCAGAGCAGATTAGGAACGCAAGGGGCACCCGGCCGCAGGACGAACACCCTGCACGCCCGCTTCAGGACCTCGCGCGAGGGGAAGGCCCGAATCGATGTCGCTGAACGCGATCAACACCGCCACGGCCGGCCTGCAGGCGATGCAGGCCCAGATCGGCGTCGTTTCGCAGAACATCGCCAACGTCAACACGGTCGGCTACGTCAAGCGTGTCCAGTCCTCCGTTGCCCAGAACGACGGAACGGGCATCAACAACGGCGATGTCTCGCGAATTCTCAACGCCACGTCGCAGAAACAACTGCGTTTGGAGAGCTCCGGCGCGGCCTATACGAACATTGCCGCCAACGTGGGGACGCAGCTCGATGCGCTCTATGGCGTTCCCGGTTCGAGCACATCCCTCGATGGAGTCCTCAACGGATACACGCAGTCCCTCCAGGCACTCGCCAACGATCCCACGGTGAGCTCCGTACGCGCCACCGTAGCCAGCAACGCTGCGACCCTCGCGAGCCGGATCGGCACCATCGCCAACGGCATCCAGACCCTGCGCACGGGAATGGAATCGCAGATCGCCAGCGACGTGAAGAGTGCCGGTTCCCTGCTCAGGTCCATTGCACAGCTCAACGTGAAGATCGTCGCCGCCAACGGCATCGGTGCCAATCCCGATCTCCTCGATCAACGCGACCAGGCCATCAACCAGCTCGCCCAGTACATGGACGTTCAGGCGACCCAGGTGGGCGATGGCTCGATCACGGTGATGACCCAGTCGGGCGTCACCCTGGTCGATCACGGCGTTTCCGCATCGCTCGGCTTCGACAGCCGCGCGGTGTTGAGCCCCGAGGCCCTCTATTCCACGGAGGCGGGCAAGAGCGGCGTCGGCACGATCACCGCAACGACACCCGGTGGCGCTCGGATCGATCTCATCGCCACGGGCGCCCTGCGCTCGGGCTCCCTCGCGGCCGCCGTGACCGCCCGCGACGACACCCTGGTCCAGGCACAGCGCCAGATCGACGAATTGGCGGCCGGGCTGGCGCAATCGACCACGGACAGGACCGTTAGCGCCGCTGCGAGCACAGGCATCGACCTAAACGGGTTGAAGGCAGGCAATCGGATCACACTGGGTCTCGCGAACGGTTCTCAGATCGTTCTCGTCGCCTCGGACACCGGGACTGCTACCTTCCGAACTGGCGATATCGATGGTTCCGCGCCTATCGCCTTCCGAATGCCCGGTGCCCAACCCATTGGGACGATCAACGGCGATGCGACACTGGCAGCGAATATCACAGCCGCCCTGCAACCGAATTATGTCGCGTCCGTCACGGCGGGCAAACTCACGATTGCGCTTGGCACAACGCCGGTGGCAGGCACGGCATCCGTGACCACACTTGGCGCGACCCTCACCATCCCGTCCGCCGCGAGCGAAACGAAAGCTCCCAGCAACAATCCCGAGATCGCTCTGTTCGTCGATTCCGGCCGGGCCAACGGCCTTTACACAGGCAACTTCGATGGCGGCTCCCAGCTGACGGGCTTTGCCCAGCGCATCGCCCTCAACCCGGCGATCAAGGCCGATACCAGCGCCCTGGTGCTGTCCTCGGCGACGACCCAGTCCGGCGACGCAACGCGTCCGCAACGGATTTTGGACGGGCTGATCACCCGCCCCTACACCTTCTCGGCCGCTTCCGGCATCGGCGGCGTGCGTGCGCCCTTCACCACCAACGTGGCCGACTTCGCCTTGCGCATCATCGACGCGCAGGGAGCGAACGCGGCGTCGAGCCAGAGCCTGGACGAAGGGCAGCAGATCGCCCTCGCGACGGCACAGAGTCGGTTCTCCAGCGAATCCGGGGTCAAGATCGACGAGGAGATGGCCAACTTGATCCAACTCCAGACCGCCTACGGTGCCAACGCGCGGGTGCTCACGGCCGCCCGCGACATGCTCGACACGCTCCTGCGGATCTGAGCCGTGGTCCCGCCCAACGTCGTCCGTCCTCCGTTCCCGGGATCGCGCCCATGACCATCACGCCCTTCGCGGCCGGCAGCTACACCACCACCTTGAACACGCAGCGCCTGCTCGCGACCAAGGACAAGCTCGACACGCTCACCACCCAGCTGACCACGGGCCGGGTGGCGGAGACCTATGGCGGCTTGGGTGCCTCCCGTACCACGAGCTTGAGCGCACACGCCCAGGTCGCGCGCCTCGATGGTTACGCCGCCAGCATCACCGGCGCCCTCAACCGCATCACGCTCGGTTCGGCCAGCCTGCAGAATCTGTCCAAGGTCACGTCGACAACGGTGAGCGGCATCGCCGAGGGATTGACCAACACGAGTTCGTCCTTGGCCCGCGACACCACCCGCCAGACGGCTGTGGCCAACCTCGACCTGTTCGTCGATACCCTGAACCAGAACTACGCCGGAACCTACCTGTTCGGAGGGCGCGCCACAGATACGCCACCCGTCATCTCAGCCGACGAGATCCTCAACGGCGACGGCACCAAGGCCGGCCTCAATGCCATGATCGCCGAGCGCAAGGCCGCCGACGGGATCACCGGGACGGGAAACCTCAGCATTCCGGCCACCGGGACGGCGGCGGTCACGGTCTCCGAGGGAGCGAGCGCGATCGGACGCGCGAATTTCGGGTTCACCCTGCTGGGCATCGACAGCTCCAATAAGGCCGCGTTCAGCGAAAAGCTGGACGCGGCCAGTGCGCCGAGGGTGGCTCTCGGTTTCGGCACGCAGCCGACGGACGGCGATGTCGTGCGGCTCAGCGTCAACCAGCCCGATGGCAGTCAAGCCTTCGTCGATTACACGGCGCGGACAGGCCCCGCCCTCGGAGCCAACGAATTCCTGATCGGCACCGATAGCGGCTCCAAGCTGAAGTTGGCACTCGGGCAGAGCCAGATGGCGGCTCCCGCAAGTCTCGCCGCGCAACCCGTCGACGGCGCGTCGGTCCCGGTGACCATCGTGCAGCCCGATGGTACTCGAACCGTCGTAACCTACACGGCACGCACAGTCGCAACGGGCGCGGCCAACGAGTTCGTGATCGGGCAAGACGCGGCCGGAAGCTTCGCCAGCCTGACGATGGCCGTCGGGGAAAGGGGGATCGCCGCCGCCCAGAGCAAATCTCCCCCGGGCGTGACCCTGGCCCTCTCGGGCGGTACCCCTGCCAGCGCCTCCCTGACGGTCAGCGCCGTCACGCCGCCCAAGGACGGCGACACCATCACGCTGACCCTCGGCCTGCGCGACGGCACCCCGACGACGATCACGCTGACGGCCAGAACCGTCGCGGACAGCAAGGATCCTTCGGTTTTCGCCATCGGCGCCAGCCCGGAGGCGACGGCCCTGAACATACAGAAGGCGCTTTCCGACACGGTGAAGACGAGCGCCGGCACGACGCTCGCGGCCTCGTCCGCCGTCCTGGCCTCCAAGGACTTCTTCGCGGGCTCGAAGTCGGACGCGTTCGCCCCGCGCCGGGTCGACACCGCCACCGGCGGCTTCTCCACCAATCCGGCTCGCAAGACGGTGATCTGGTACACGGGCGACGAGAGCCTCGCCGATCCGCGTGGTACGGCAACCGTCCAGGTCAGCAGCGGCCAATCCATCGGCATCGGCGCGCAGGCCAACGAGGCCGGCATCCGCAACGCGCTGGCGGGCATCGCCGCCCTGGCGAGCGAGAGTTTCGCCAGCACCAAGGAACCGAACGACACATCTCTTTCGGCCGCGGACCGGGCCTTGGCGTTGAGCGAACGGAGCCGTTACACCGCCTTGACCGACCGTGTCCGCACCGTTCTCACATCCAAACAGGACGATCAGGGCATCGCCCAGATCGCCACCGAACTCAGCCTCGCCGCGGCCCAGATCACCAACGCCAAGGCACAGAACGGCGCCACCAAGGCGCAACTGCAGAACACCCTCGCGGGCACGGATTCGATCTCCACCGAAGAAGTCGCATCCAAACTTTTGGCCATGCAGAACCAGTTGCAGGCGAGCTATCAGGTGACCTCGATGCTCTCGAAACTGACGCTGGTGAACTACCTGTCGTGAGCGACTGGGTCGGGCCGGCCTTTCTGGCAGGCTTGGTTCGCTTCGGCATTCACGGCTCGGGTCGCAGGACTCGCCCCGTCCATCGGGCCCTTGCGGTATCGCGGGGCACCGGTCCGGTTCGCGCGATCCCGGCGTCGATCGTTCTGGACCCGGACGGCGTTCACATCGGAGTTCGCAACAGGCCGCACCTTACCGGGGCTTCGGATCCAAGGGTGGAAACCGGCGCGGTCGCGCCGCGTATCGTCGTTGTGGCTGCGTCATTCGCCCCGACAAGACCGGTTTGCGCAAAGCGCGATCCTGCATCCATGCCTCCGGTCGGAAACACGACGCGGTCGTGACCCGTCGCACCCAATGCCGAGATGGGCGCGACGGGCATCCCTCCTGGATGGTCGCGGGGAGGTCGTGGAGCGCCTCGGACGGACGGAGGCTTTCCGGTCGACCGAACGACGCCTGCATCCGTATCGTCGGCGGCGCGGCGCAACATCGGACCTCCTGCAGGAGCCGTCCCTTGCCTGGTGGGCTCGAGTGATCGACTCTGCGCCGCACCTCGATGATGTCCAGGGAGAACGAGAGATGGAATCGATCGGCCGGGATCTCGCCGAAATGCAGCGGGTTCCCCTCGCGGCATCGCATATCGCAGCCCTTCGGGCCGTTGGGGTGGAGCGGCATTACCCGGCCGGGAGGTTCCTGGCACGTGCTGGCGAACCCGCTGATCGATTCGTCTACGTCGAAACGGGCGAAGTCGAAGTGGTGAACCCATTCACGGACGAGCGCCATCTTCCGTCGACACTCGGGCCGACGCAGTTCATGGGCGAGATCGCGTTCCTGAATGGCGGCAACTGGTCGATGCCGATGCGGGCGGTGCGGGATACCAGCGTGATCGAGGTGCCGCGACTGGAGATGCTGCGGCTGATGTCCGAGATCCCCGAAATGTCGGATATCGTCATCACGGTGCTCGCCGCCCGCCGTCGGCGGCAACTCGACACGCGGGACGGCACCTTGGTCCTCCTCGGCGAGGACGACGACCGGGCGGTTCGGCGGATTGCGGAATTCATGAGCCGCAACCGCCTGCCCTACAGATCCTACGCGCTGGCAAGCCCGGAGGCCGATGCCGTGGCGCGAAGCTGTTCGATTGCCGTCGACAGGCCTGCCGTGATCTTCGGACGCGACATCGTCGTGACGGAGCCCACATCCGACAAGGTCGCGCATCTGCTGGGCCTCAACCACGACCTCGTCGACGACGAGGCTTTCGACGTGCTCATCGTCGGCGGTGGCCCCGCCGGCGTTGCAGCCGGCGTCTATGCGGGCGCCGAGGGGCTGCACAGCCTGGTGATCGAGGATGTCGCGATCGGCGGCCAAGCCGGGACATCGAGCCGCATCGAGAACTACATGGGATTTCCGACCGGGATCTCCGGCGCCGATCTGGTCTGGCGCGGCGAGGTCCAGGCGATGAAGTTCGGGACGCGGTTCGCCATGCCGCGCCGGGTCACCAGACTGGATCAGCTCGAAGACGGAGCGTTCTGCGCCACGTTCGAGAACGATCAACGGGTTCGCGGCCGTGCCGTGGTCGTTGCGACCGGTGTACAGTACCGGCGCCTGCCGATCGATCGGCTCGAAGCGTTCGAGGGCGCCGGCGTCTACTACGCGGCAACGGAAATCGAAGCGCGTTACTGCCGGAATGCCGAGGTCATCATCATCGGCGGCGGCAATTCAGCCGGTCAAGCGGCGATGTTTCTCAGTCGGTCGGCCAAGCATGTTCGCCTCCTGGTGCGCGGACCGTCGCTCGCAGCCTCGATGTCGCACTACCTTTCGAGCCGTCTGGAAGCGGACCCGGCGATCACGATCGACTACGGCACCGAAGTCAGCGCTCTCCATGGCGAGCACCGTCTCGAAGCGGTCACGACCCGCAGCGTTGTCGATGGAACCCTTCGGACGAGCTCGGTCTGCGCCGTCTTCGTGATGGTGGGGGCCGCACCCAACACCGGATGGCTCTCGGGCCTCATCGAACTGGATGGCCACGGCTTCGTGCTGACCGGAGACGCGATCGGGGCAGGATCACCTTACGCGACGTCACATCCCGGAATCTTCGCGGTGGGCGACGTCCGCGCAGGCTCGGTCAAGCGTGTGGCCTCGTCCGTGGGCGAAGGCTCGGTCGTGATCTCCAAGGTCTGGGAGTATGTCCGGCACTGACGGCGCAGAGCTTCTCAATGGGAATGAGACATCGACGGCTCAGCGACGCCCCGGAACGTGGCGCTGCGACGAACCCACCGGCCAGGACAGCTGGCTCGCCTATCCGCATTCGGTCGCGCGATGGGGTCTCGGGAGGTCGCATGCCTCAGCACGGGCCGGTCGCATCGTTCGCTCGACCGGGTGCCTGGATGGAGGGACCGAGCACCGGCAGAGCGACCTCATTCCGAAGGCGCCCGATGTCGTTCACCCGCAAGCATTGTCGCCTGAGAAGCTGTCGTCTCCCGGTCCCGTGCTGGGAGGCTTCAAGCAAACCGCCAAAGCCCCCGTGAGCGATCGACTACACTTGAGCGAAAAACTTCGTGCCGGCCACACCCGTGATGGTGAGGGCGATGAAGGCCATCTGGGTCGCATTCACTTTCTCGCCGAAGACCAGCGCGCCGAACACGACCACCCCGACGGCGCCGAGGCCGGTCCACACTGCATAGGCCGTCCCGGCCGGCAGACCACGCATGGCAAGAGCCAACAGGCCCATATTGACGAAACTCAGGACGATCGGGACCGACGAGGTCGCCCAATCTCCCCGCACAGCCGCCCATTTGAGGCTCAAGGCCCAAGCGATTTCCGTGGCCACCGCCACGCTCAGAATGACCCACGCCATGGGGTGACTCTCCGATGCGGGCTCGAAAGAAAACGCTGCAGCCGGAAACCCGGAAGAGGCCGAACAGCTCCGCCGAGCACCGGGGCCCGACCCATCGAAGGCGAGAGACTTAGTGCACCGCAACATTCCTGTCGATGCCGCAAATCGAGGCATCGCACCTCACCCCGTTGCCGCATGGTTGGGCAATCGAGCGTCTTCAAACGCTGCGTCGGTTGACGGCCCGAATGCCGATCCGCGGTAGGACGCCGGATGAATCCATTCTGGTCTGAAGCCACGTTGTGCCCCTGCGCCTTGCGAGAAACCTTCCATCGACGGCTGCAGGCGACCGATCGAGCGTCTCGCCACCCCGGGATCCCGCGCGACACATCGTCCAAAGAAGCAACG
Source organism: Methylobacterium sp. Leaf87 (assembly GCF_001422775.1). Taxonomy (NCBI): domain Bacteria; kingdom Pseudomonadati; phylum Pseudomonadota; class Alphaproteobacteria; order Hyphomicrobiales; family Methylobacteriaceae; genus Methylobacterium; species Methylobacterium sp. Leaf87. Next base: position 45,084 of record NZ_LMMI01000020.1, read on the forward strand.
AGAGCCATCGGACCCACGGCCCATGCCTCCCGTTCAATCGATCGCCCGACCACTTCCGAGCGGCGAAAAGGTCGCGTAACGCATCGGGCGCGCGGGGGATTTCAAATTATCATATGATAATGCATCGGTATCACGCACATCTAGAGGCTGTTATGAACCGCTTGCCAGTTGAGCGGCCTGTTTGAGCATGAGGCAGACGAAGGCGACGATGTGGAGATCGGCGAGTGTGCTGGGATAGCGCTCG
>NZ_LMMI01000021.1:0-44782 GCF_001422775.1 Methylobacterium sp. Leaf87
CCCCGCCACGACGGTGTCGGAGCGCCGGTCGCCGCGGTCGTCGAACACGCCGACGATGCGGATGCCGGACTCGGCCTGGGCGTCGAGGGCGCGGATCAGGTCCTCGGCCACGGGCCCGCCGCCCACGATGGCCGTGCGCCGGTCGAACCGGCCACGCCGCATCCGCGTGCGGATGATGCGGGCGACGGCGAAGCGTTCGGCGAGGAGAAGGCCGAGGCCAAGGGCGAAGAGGTTCGCGAGCCAAGCCCGGGTGCATGGATCGTCGGCCTCGGCCAGGACGAGGCCGGTGCCGACGACGAGGACCGTCGCCGTCCAGGCCAGGCCCAGCCGCAGGCCCGTGCGCAGGCTGCGTACGGCGTCGATGCGGTAGGCGCCGGCAGCCTGGAACAGACCGACGGCCAGAACCGCGACACCGAAGGCGGCCGCGAATTGTCGAAACGAGAGTGGGGCGAGGCAGGTGGCGGACAGGTGCCGGACCGCGACGCCGAGGGCGAGGATGAGGAGAAACTCGCCGGCCCGCACGCAATCGACGAGCACCACCGGGGACAGCGGCTCCCCCCTCCCCGCATTCCCCCGTCCCTGCGCCTCGGTTGTCCCGATGGGCTGGGTCGTGGGAGCGGCGGCCTGCCGGTCCGTCTGACCCGCCGCCTCCAACAAATCGCGGACGTCGAAGGCAGGCATCGAAGCCTCCAGATCTCAGGGCATGCGGCGTGCCCCGCGCCACGCCCGGTTCTGAAACCGGACAACAGGGCGCAGGGGGCGTTTCACGAGGGGAAACGCGACCCACAACCCCTGGCATGACCGCCTCACGGAACGTTTAACGCGATCCGCCGGATCGGCGCTCATCGCGTCGGATCTGGGGATACGCCCTCAGAAGTAGCTGACCCAGGGCGCGGTGCTGCGGCGCTTGAACCGGACCGCCCAGCGGCAGGCGGGGTAGAGCGCGAGGCTCAGGGCGGCGGCGATGAGCCAGAGATAGCCCGGACCCGGCGCCTCGATCCGTCCGGCGGAGCCGGCAAGGCCCGCCCAGAGGAGTCCGTCGTGGAGCAGGCGCAGGGCGTAGAGGTGCGTGACGTAGAAGAATAGCGGCACGCCGCCGAAGGTACAGAGCCAGGCGAGCCGACGCGGCGGAACCGCCTCCAGGCATGCCAGCAGAATCAGGCCAGGGCCGAGGGTCGCCAGGAGAAAATCGGCCGAGGGCGGGTACTTCGTCAGGTTCAGGAACGCCCTGAGCGTCGCGTCCCAGGAGGCGCCGGCTTGCCACGGCACCGGTTCGCCGTAGCCGTTGAGGCCGCGCAGGATCGCGAAGCCCGCGAGCGCCACCGCCCCGAGGCCGAGGAGCCGGCGCGTCGGCCCCGGCATCGTTCCGACGAACCACGGCCCGAGAGCGTAGCCGGCCGCGATGACGCCGATCCAGGGCAGGACGGGGTAGGAGGTGCGCGCGACACCCCACGGCAGGTCGATGAAGCCGCGCTGGTGCAGGATCGTCCACAGGATGTAGCCGGTCTCACCCGGCACGAGGGCGAAGGACGTCAGCAGGTTGTGCCCGAGCATGATCGCCAGGGCGACGCCGATGAGTGCCGCGCGGGGTAGCCACAGCAGTCCGGCCAGGGCGATCATGCTGATGCCGATGGCCCAGATCACCTGGAGGTAGAGGATCGGCGGCAGGAGGCTGCGCGTCCAGGCGACGTTCACCAGGGTGACTTCGAGGAGCACCAGGATCAGGCCCCGCTTCAGCATGAAGGCCGAGGCTTTCGCACGATCCCCGTGCTTGCCGGTGTTTTGTTTGGCCGCGTAGAGGCTGGCGGACAGGCCGGTGAGCAGGACGAAGACCGGCGCGCAGATGTGCGAGGCCGCCCGGGTCCAGAACAAGCCGGGCTCCGTCGCCGCGAGATCCATGGGGTCGCGGACCTGGGCGTGCAGGAAGAAGAACTCCCGCACGTGATCGACGAGCATGAGCAGCATCACGAGCCCGCGCAGGGCGTCGATGGCGGCGATGCGCCCTGTCGGCCGCGCCGGACCGGAGATCGTCATCGTTCCGCTCCCTCCCCCAGTGTGCGCAGCAGCTTCTGCACGCAACTCGCCGCCCAGACGGTGCTGCCGCGCGGTTTGCGGACCCCGCGCCGGGTCATGGCCCGGGCGATGCCGCTCGGCGTCGTGAATCCCTCTGCCCGGATCTCCAGCAGGACCGGCGCGAGGCCGCGCGCGAATCCCCGTGCCCGGGCGATGGCGGCGCGCCGCCCGGCATCGCCGCAACGGCGTGGTCGCGGGCCGGCACCGGAGGTCTCGGGCATGGGGTCCATGGGGTGTGCGGGCAGGGAACGCCGGGCAGTCCGCTTCACGCCGGCCAGGCTTTCAGCCGGGCCCGGGCGGACAGCGCGAGACCGCCCGCGAGGACGATGAGCCAGGCCAGGGTCATGAGGGCGACCCGGCGCCCGGCTGTCAGATCGATGCTGGGCTGGAAGCGGGGCACGGCGTCGTAGGCGTCGAAATCGAGGCGGGCCTGGCAGCCGGCGCAGACCGGCACCGGGTTCAAGGCCTGCGCGACGATGCGCGGCTCGAAGAAAGCCCGCAGGGTCCGCCGGTAGGCAGCGGCCGAGGCGAGGAAGGCGGCGTGCCGCCCGGCATCGGTGCCGGCGGCCCGCTGGAGGGCGAAGTCGAAGGTGGTGACGGGCGAGGCCAGGGCGAGCCACCGGCTCAGCGCGGCGCTCTCCCGGTCGTGCGCGCGAAAACTCTCGCGACGCGCATCGAGTTGTACGTCGTAATGGGCGTCGCGGGCGAGACGCTTGATCTCGGGCGCCTCGACGAGGTCGGTGCGCCCCGCCGCACCGGGGATCCGGGCCAACCACTGGGCCGTGAGCCGCGGTCCCGCGCCGCCGTTGGCGAAGGCGTCCTGCACCTGCCGGCTCGCATCGATGGCGGCGATGCGCGAGGGCTTGTCCGTGAGACAATCGACCGCGATGGAGGCCGCTGCCGGGACCGCCACCGTGAACAGGGTCCAGGCAAGGACGAGGATCGACAGGGCGGCCACGGCGCCCCGCCACAGGGTCGCCACGAGGGCGCAGGCCGCGACCCACACGAGGATGTAGGCGGCGAGCGCGCCCGCCATCAGCCCCAGGGTGACGCCCGAGCCGGCGAGGGACCGGATCGCGCCGGTCAGCCATAGGGCGAGACCGGTTTGCCCGAGCACCGCCACCACGAGGATCCCGGCCACGGCCCCGAACTTCGCCCCCGCCACGGCACGCGGCCCGATGGGCTGGGCCGCGATGAGCCGGAGCGTGCCGGAATCCCGTTCCACCGAGAGGCGGGTGCCGGCGAGCGCGATGATGGCGAGCGGCACGAGCACGGCGAGTACGAAGGCGAGATCGAAGGCCCCGAGCTTCAGCCGCGCCGCCGACCCGAGTTCGTACGCGACATCGTCGAAGACGGTGCTCGACCCGAAACTCACGCGCATGAACGAGGGCTGCACGTCGGACTGCCCGGTGGCCAGGGCAGCGAGCGGGGTCGGCGGCTTCACGGCGTGGACGGTGAGGAACTGCGTCATGTAGCCGAAGGCGTTGGTCGGATCCTGCCAGTAGTTGATCTTCACCGGCGTCGCCCGTGCGTAGCGGGCGTAGGCCTCGCGGGCGGCGACGATGGCCCGCCCCTCTTCCGCGGCCAGCGTCGCGAGGGCGGCGCGCTCGGCCTCCACCCGTACGGCCCCCGTATGGGCGCCGAGCAGCAGGGCGGCGAACAGGGCCGCCAGCACCGCCCAGGTCAGCCGCTCGCGCAGAACCATGCCGGTCTCGGCGGCGAGGAGGCGAAGGGCGCGCCTCACGGCGTGATCCGTTCTCCATGGCGTCAGCTTCATGGCGTCAGCCGCCGGACCGCCAGGACGGCGGCTCCGCCCAGGACGGCGAGCCATGTCGCCAGGATGGCGAGGGGCACGGCCCAGGCCGCGTCTGCCAGGGGCATCGGGCCATGATCGAAGGGCGGCACCGTCTCCCAGAGGTCGTGGTCGGCGGTGTAGCGGCGCTCTCCGCCCTGCGGATTGTCGATGATCGCCTGGTTCATCCGCCGCGAGATGCCCCGGCGGTAATGCTCGGCGGCCCAGACGAAGCGGACATGCTGGGGAAAGTCCGTTCCCGCGAGGGCGGCGGAGAGCGCCTGGAGGGCGATGCGCGGGGACAGAAGCCCGGCCCAGGCATAGGCCCGCTCCTGGCGCAGCAGGCTGTCGAAGAAGGCGCCGAACGCGGCATCCAACACCGCGAAATTGTGCTGCTCGTTCTCGCTCATCATCAGGCCGCGCAGGTCGACGGGCAGGGCGTCCGGGTCGGTGACGCCGTAGCGGGCGAGGACGGCCTTGGCCCGGTCGTCGTTCGCTTCCGCGGTGCGGTGCCCCGGGAAGGTCTCCTCGATCCGGGCGCGGGTCTCGCCGTAGGAGAGCGCCGGTGTGGTGGCGTCCACCGCGACGGTGGCGAGGCGGGGAGCGGCCACGCAGACGAGCACCCAGGCCAGCAGCGATGCCGCCAGCGCCGAGCGGGCCGTGCGGGCCGTCAGCGACAGGGTCATGGCCAGAACGAGGAACAGGGCCGCATAGGTGAGCTGTGCGGCCACCCACGGGACGAGGCGCGGCCACACCTCCCAGCCGGGCGCGTCGAGGCTCACCGCAGCGAGGCCGCCGAGGACGAGCAACGGCAGGCCGACGAGGAGGGCCAGGGCGGCGAGGAGCGCGCCGAAGCGGGCCATGAACAGCCGGCCTGGCGCAGCGCCGTTGCCGAGTGCCAGCCGCAGGGTACCGCGCTCGCGGTCGGCGGCGAAGGCGGAGAAGCCGAGGAGGATCGCGGCCAGGGGCACGATGAGCTGGACGATGTCGGCGACGCTGCCGAGGCCCGCGCGCGCGAGCGGGTTGGCGTCCTGGACCGCCCGGAAGACCGCATCGTTGAACAGGTGGGCCTCGATGCGGACCATGCGGCCGGTATAGGGCTCGATGCCGGGATCCAGGATCGCGAGCGGCGCGGACGGCTTGAACACCCACAGCCCGTAATGATCGGCCGAATGCGGGTTCTTGGCGTCCTGGCCGAGCCAGCGTCCGCGCTCGGCCTGCGCGATCGCTCTCACATCGCCGGCATCGCGCACGGCCTGTCGCCAAGCTCCGGCGAGGGCCACGCCGAGGAGCACCACCAGGACGGCGCCGATCCAGCGCAGGCGGGCGTCGCTCAGGAGCTGACCGAGTTCGGCCCGGACCAGCCTCACGACGCGAGCCGCTCGATGTAGAGGCGCTCCAGCGCCGCATGGTCGAGGTGTACCGGGCTGATCTCCTCGACGATGCGTCCGGTCTGGAGCACGCCGACCCGGTCGGCGACCTCCTTGACCCGGTAGAGGTCGTGGGTCGCCATCAGCACGGTTGTGCCGCGGGCGGCGGCCGCCCGGACCACGGCCGAGAAATCCGCCGACGCGCTCGGATCGAGGCCCGAGGTCGGCTCGTCGAGGAGCAGCAGCCGGGCCCGGCGCGCCAGGGCGATGGCGATGCCGACCTTCTGGCGCATGCCCTTCGAATAGGTCGCGGCCTTGCGCGCGTGCGCCTCGGTCGCGAGACCGGCTTGCGCCAGCAGGCGGTCGGCCGCGTCGCGAGACAGGGCGAGGCCCGCCAGAGTCGTGAAGTAGCGCAGGTTCTCCCGGCCCGAGAGCATGGGATAGAGCGCCACCTGCTCGGGGATGTAGGCGATGGCCGCCCGCGCCGCGATGGGGGCGGCGCCCGCATCGATTCCACAGACCCGGACCGTCCCGCTCTCCGCTTTCAGGAAACCCAGGATGAGGTTGATGGTCGTGGTCTTGCCGGCCCCGTTGGGGCCGAGCAGGGCGAAGACTTCGCCCGCATGTAACGTCAGGGTCAGGCCGTCGAGGGCCCTGCGACCGCCGAAGGTCATGACGACGTCGCCGATCGCCAGGACCGGTTCGTGCGACTCCAGCATCAGAACCGCACCGAGACGGTGCCGGTGAAGCGTCGCGGTGCGCCGGGATAGACCCGGAACACGTTGAGCGAGCTCTCGTAGATCTCACTGTCGAAGATATTCTCGACGTTGAAGCCGAAGCGGATGTTCTCGTAGCGGTAATACGCCAGCGCGTCGGCGACCACGTAGGCCGGCAGGACGAAACCGGTGCCGCCCGCGTCGCCGGCGCGTTCGCCGACCCCACGCACGCCGCCCCCGATTCCGAGGCCCGCGTAGGGGCCGGACTGGACTTCGTAGACGGCGAGCAGGCTGCCGCTGTGCTTGGGGATGTTGATGAGGGGGGCACCCACGGGCAGGACGTTGTCCTTCGTCACTACGGCGTCGGCGTAGACGTAGCCGCCGATGAGGCGCAGCTCCGGCGAGATCTGGCCCGTGGCCGTGAGTTCGAAGCCCTGGCTGCGCACCCCGCCCGCCGCGAGGGAGAAGCCGCTGTTGTTGGGGTCGGGCGTCAGTACGTTCTCACGCTCGATATGGAACGCCGCACCGGTGAGGCCGAGCGCCCCGCCATAGAGGTCGAGCTTGGCGCCGACCTCGTAGCCGATGCCCGTCTCGGGGGCGAACGGCACCCCGCGCGAGGCCGCCGCCGCATCTGGGCCGATGTTCGGCCGGAAGCTCGTGCCGACATTGGTGTAGAGGGAGAGTTCGGGGAGCGGCTGATAGACGAGTCCGGCGCGGGGCGTCGCGGCGGCCCGCGACTGCTCGACGTCGCTGCGCGGAATGCGCTCGCGGAACGACTGCTCGAAGAAATCGAACCGGACGCCGAGCAGCGCCTTCCATTCGGGGCTGAGCGCGATCTGGTCCTGGGCGTAGAGGGCCGTATTGGTCACCCGCTCGAGGTTGTTGCGCGGGATGGCGTACGGCGGCAGGGGCTGGCCGTAGCGCGGGTTGTAGATGTCGATGGAAAACGGGTTCTGGCGAACATTCGAGCGCAGGTAGACCGTGCGGCTGTCGGTGCTCTCGCGCTCGAAGCCGAGGAGCAGGGTATGTGCCAGGGGGCCGGTGGCGAAGCGGCCCACCACCTCGGCCTGGCCGATGGCGGTGTCCCAGCGGTAGTCCCGGAAGTTGCGGTCGCGGGCAACGGTGCGGTTGTCGGCCGCGATGCTCCGGACCTCGGCGGATTCGCCCTCGAGTGTGCCGGTGTTGAAATGTGCGCCGAGCCGCATCTGCCAATCGGCGTCGAAGCGGTGCTCCAGGCGCACCTGCATCGTGTTCGAGGTCTGCTCGGTGCTCTGGCCCGGCTCGCCGAGGAAGCGCGAGATCGGCAGGAAGCCGAGTTGCCGGTTGATGGCGATCACGCCCCGGTCGAACACGATGCGGTTGCGCACGAACTCGGTCTCGACGGTGACCTTGGTGTCGGGCGTGATCTGCCAGCTGAGGGACGGCGCCACGAACAGCCGGTCGCCGTCGACGAAATCGCGAAAGCTGTTCTGGCGCCCACCCGCGAAGTTGAAGCGGTACTGGACCGTCTTGTCCTCGTTGAGGGCGCCGCCGGCATCCACGGTGCCGCGGAACTGCTCGAAGCTGCCCCACAGGCCACCCATCTCGACGAAGCGTTCGGCGGTCGGCTGCTTGGTGATGATGTTGACGACGCCGCCCGGATCGCTGCGCCCGAACAGGGCGCCGCCCGCGCCCTTCAGGACCTCGATGCGCTCGACGTTCTGGGTGTCGGGCGGCGGCGGGAAGCCCCGGTTGATGGCGAAGCCGTTCTTAAAGATCTCGGACGTGGTCACGCCGCGCACGGCGTAGCTGAACACGGTGAGGCCGCCGAAGTTGTTCTGCTGGGCGACGCCGGGGGTGTAGTTGAACACCCGGTCGACTCGCGTCGCGGCCAGATCGGTGATGACCTCGCGCGAGGCAACCGTGACGACCTGGGGCACGTCGCGCTGGGGCGTGTCGGTCTTGGTGCTGCTCACGGCGCGCGCCGCGCTGAAACCCGGGGTCGGGCCGATGAGTCCGATGGCGCCTTCCGGCACGTTGAGGCCGATGCCGGTGCCCTCCACCGTGAGGGTGTCCAGGGTGACCGCCGTCTCCTCGGCACGGACCGACGGCGTCAGGGACAGGGCCGCGAGGGCGACGCCGAGGCGCAGGCCGTTTTTCAGGAGCATCGTATCGGGTCTCGAACGGGATGAGCGCCGCTCCAGCCCGTCGCCCGATGACGGGACGCCCCCCGGCACCGGCTCAGGAGCCTGAATGGCGTTTGAAACATTATTACGTTGCGAAGCTTGACCATGCAAGCTGAAACCTTGCACGCCGAAACCAAGCAAGCCGAGTTCGGGCACGGGCTCCGTGTCGCCGGGCCGGTTCTGAGCGGGAACGCTTTCGGGAAAGGGGTGATCGATCGCGGCCATCAACACCATCCAAATGGTTCTGGACGTGTCAGGCCGAGCAGCACGGGCGCGCGCCGACCATGACGGGCCGACGTCGATCATGCGACCCACCGGAGCACCCCGCCCGAGAGACGTTCGTCGCCAAGGCAGGTCTCCTGGCTCACGGATCGACGCCTCTGCCTGGCCTTCCCGGTGCATGGCACCAGTGACCGTTCTCGGCAGCGGCTCACCGCTCACAGTTGCGGGGGCAGCTTCGGCATCGCCCCGATGGGCTCGACCGAATTCCCTCTTAGCTCGCGATCCGAGGACCGCGAGAACCTTGACGGCTGTACGGTTCCATCCGGGTCCGGAGAAGTCAAGGCCGAGCGCCCTCGGCCGCCGATCGGAACGTCACGGCGCGAGACCTGCCGGGCCGAGACACGCAGGATCGTGGCGAGCCCCGGCGCCGCGCACACCGAGGACGAAGGCGGCGAGGTCCAGGACGCCAGCCGGCTGTCTTCCTCGAAACCCGCGGATCCGGGGCGGACGATCGATTCAGCTGCCGGAGGAGCCGCCCGAGACTAGGCGCAGACCGGGCGCGGGTCGATTCACGATGGCCTCCCCGACCTTGCGTTCCAACTCGCCGTCCCGGAACGGTTTCTGAACGATACTGTCGGCGCCGACCGCGCCGACCTTCATCAGGGCCGTGGTGTCCGCATAGCCGGTGACGAACAGAATCGGCAGGCTGGGCCAGCGTTTGCGGATCTCGGTGGCGACCTCGGCCCCATTCATGCCCGGCATCGCGAAGTCCAGCACCACGAGATCGACGCAAGGGTCCGCCTCGAGGGACGCCAGTCCCGCGAGGCCCGAGCCCGCCTCGCGCACCGCGTGACCGGCCTCCGCGAGGCGGGTGGTGGTGACCTCGCGCACAGCCGTGTCGTCATCGACGACGAGCAGGACCGATTGTCCGCCCGGCAAGCGGCCAAGCCCGCATGCGGTCATGTGGGGGGCCTCGTGGACGGCGCTCGTTCCGTCCTCGACGCGGGGCAGGTAGACTCGGATCGAGGTCCCCTCCCCGACGATCGTGTCGATGCGGATGCCGCCGCCTGACTGCTTCACGAAGCCGTAGGCCTGGGCGAGCCCGAGCCCCGAACCCTTGCCCACCTCCTTGGTGGTGAAGAACGGCTCGAAGGCGCGCGCCACCACCTCCGGCGGCATGCCCGTTCCCGTGTCGCTGACGGCCACCATCACGTACTCGCCCGGCATCGGCTGCTCGGGGCGCGTCTGGGGGCCGGTGACCGTGACGTTGGCCGTCTCGATGGTCAGACATCCCCCGACCACCATGGCGTCGCGCGCGTTGATGGCGAGGTTGAGGATGACGAGTTCGATCTGGGTCGCATCCACCAAGGCCGGCCACAGGTCGGGCTGCAGGGTCGTCTCGATGCGCACCGCGCCGCCGATGGAGCTCTGGAGCAGGTCGCGCATGGAGGCGACGGTCTGGTTCAGACTGACCGGGGTGGGCTCCAGCCTCTGGCGGCGGGAGAAGGCGAGGAGCTGCGCCGTGAGATTCGCGCCCCGATCCGCCGCTCCCTTCATCATCGCGAGCCGACGCTTCGAGCGCTCGGTCGAGACTTCGCGCCCGAGGAACTCGATGTTGCCCGAGATGACGGTGAGCAGGTTGTTGAAGTCGTGCGCGACACCGCTCGTGAGCTGCCCGACGGCCTCCAGGCGCTGGGCGAGGCGCAGGGCCTCTTCCACCCGCTCGCGCTCGACGATCTGCATCTGCAATTCGGCGTTCGAGGTGGCGAGTTCCCGCGTCCGCTCGGCGATGCGGAGTTCCAGCGTATCGTTGAGCGCCTGAAGCGCGGCCTCCGCCCGACGCTTGTCGGCCTTCGCCTGGGCCTCCGCCAACGCCCGCAGGACGGTGCGTGGAAGACGCTCGAGGCGCTGCTTCGTGATGTAGTCGACGGCGCCGTTCTTCAACGCCTCGACGGCGGTCTCCTCGCCGAGGGTGCCGGACACGAAGACGAACGGCGTGTCCGGGCACTGCTCCCGGGCGACGGCGAGGGCGCTGATGCCGTCGAAGGTCGGCAGGACGAAATCCGCAAGGATCAAGTCATGACGGCCCGGTAGGGCGGCGGCGGCGAAATCGGGGCGGTCCATCACCCGATCGATCACGTAGGGGCGCCCCATGCCGTCGAGGGCGGCCTCCACCAGTTCGGCGTCGAGATCGCTGTCCTCCAGGTGGAGGATGCGGATCGCGTCGTCGGCGTCCATCAGGTGTTCGATGGCCAGCCTCCCTTGTGCGGCGGCGGCTCGTTCAGGACGGCCCAGAACACGCCGAGTTCCTGGATGGCCGAGAAGAATTCGTTGAACCCAACGGGCTTCACCACGAATGCGTTCACCCCGAGGTCGTAGGAGCGCACCACGTCGGTCTCTTCGCGCGAGGAGGTGAGCATCACCACCGGGATGGACCGGGTCTGCGGATCGCCCTTCACCTTGGCCAGGACCTCCAAGCCATCGACCTTGGGCAGCTTCAGGTCGAGCAGGATCACGGCCGGGTCCTGCAACGCTCGGTTCACGTGTGCGCCGCGCCTGTAGACGAAATCGAGGGCCTCCGCCCCGTCCCGGCAAATGACGATTTCGTTGGCGAGCTGACCCGCTTCCAGTGCCGCGAGCGTGAGCTCGATGTCGTTGGGATTGTCTTCGACGAGAAGGATCGGTTTCAGGTTGGCCATCTCTCAGGGTGCCTCGCCCCGCAAGGGCAGCGTGAAGTGGAAGGTCGCGCCCTCGCCGAGCCGGCCCTCGGCCCAGGTCCGGCCGCCATGGCGCTCGACGATGCGGCGCACGTTGGCGAGCCCGATGCCGGTGCCCTCGAACTCCTCGACTCGGTGCAGGCGCTGGAACACGCCGAAGAGCTTGTCGACATAGGTCATGTCGAAGCCGACCCCGTTGTCGCGGACGAAGAAGACGGCCTCGCCGTCTTTTGGGGGAAGCCGTCCGATCTCGATGACCGCCTCGGGTCGGTTCCGGCTGTACTTCAGCGCGTTCGAAAGCAGGTTCTCGATGACGAGGCGCAGCATGAACGGGTCGGCGTAGGCACGGCCCAGGGGCCCGATCTCCCAGCGCACGACGTGTGCGGGCGCCGCATCGCGCAGAACCTTGCGCCGGACCTCCTCAACCAGGGCGTTCATGTCGCCCGATACCCGGTTCAGGGCGTTGCGGCCCATCTGCGAGAAGGCCAACAGGTTGTCCACGAGGGTTCCGGCCGAGAACGCCGCCTCGATGATGGTGTCGACGTAGTGCCGGCCCTTGTCCGACAGGTTGGCGCCCTCGCGCGTCTTCAGGAGGTTCGAGTAGCCGACGATGTGGCGGAACGGGGCCCGCAGGTCGTGGCTGACCGAGTAGGAGAATGCCTCCAGCTCTTTGTTGGAGCGCTGGAGCTCCTCGCTCAGCGCGGCCAGTTCCTCCGCCCGGCGCAGCACGATCCCGAGGACCGAGGCGCGCAGATCCTTGGCCGCCTCGATCTCCGGGACACTCCAGGGGAGCGCGCGCCCCTTCAGCGTTTCCTTCCAGATCTCGAACGACTTTCGCGGATGCAGGCGGTCGGGGCCGCCCTCCGGATCGGGCGTCGCCGGCTTGACCGGATTGCCGCCCCACTTCACCGTCCGCACCACCTCCGGCCGGAACCAGAGGATGTAGCTCGCGTACTTCTTGGAAACCGAGATCGCGAGCAGGCCGCTGGCCTCGGTGGCGAAAGCCGCGGCCGCCGGCAGAAGCTCCGACAGCGACTCCGTGGCGAAGACCTCCGCCGCATCGCCCTCGACCGAGAGCCAGTCGTACAGGGTCCGGACCTCGGCCTCGGAAGGCGTCGTGCCGATGACGCGGCAATGGTCGCCCGTGACGATGGCGGCTCCCGCCGCGTTCACCAGCGCCAGGACGTCGTCGGGATGCTTCAACAAACCGTCGACGAAGCTGTCCTCCTCGGCCATGAACCCGAGGAGCCGCGCCTGGACCGCCCCGAGTGCCAAGCGCTGCTCGGCCTGGGCGCCCCGCTCGCGGGCGGAGAGTTGCAGGGCGAAGATCTGGGTGAGGACGTCGCAGGCGTTGCGCGCCTGCAGGGGCACCCGGTGCGGGGTGCGGTTGTGGCAGGAGATCAGGCCCCAGAGCGTGTCGTCGACGAGGATCGACACCGACATGGACGCCATCGTGCCCATGTTGCGCATGTACTCGACGTGCACGGGCGAGACGCTGCGCAGGACGGATTGACTGAGATCGAGGGGCGTACCCGCCGGCGTCAGGGGCGGCGTGATCGGGACCGCCGCGTATCCGGCATCCGGGATGATGCGCAGGCGGTTGCGGCGGTAGAGTTCACGCGCCTGGGCCGGGATGTCGGAGGCGGGAAAGCGCAGATCGAGGTAGGACGGCAGAACCCCGTTTCCGTTCTCGGCCAGCACGGTGCCGTGCCAGTCCCGGTCGAAACGGTAGACCAGCGCCCGATCGAAGCCGGTGATGTGCCGGATGTCCTCGGCAACGATGTCGCAGAGCTCCTCGATGGAGCGGGCCACCCGCAGACGCTGTACGAAGGCACGCAGCCGTGGCGTCAGGGCATCGAGCCCTTCCTCGACGGAAGCATCCGCCTCTTCGAGTTCGAGCACGACGAGGTCGTCGACCCGGTGTGCCGCGACCTCGTAGGTCTGCCGCGCACCCGCCGGGCCGAGCGTCACCGTGCGCAGGTAGTGGGCCCCGTCCTCGGCCGGCGCAGCGTCGAGGTAACGGCGCACCACCGCGACCAACTCGGGCAGGACAGCATCGAGGCTCGCGCCGGCGACGACCCGAGCCGGCGCGTTCGCACTGGCCTGCGCCACGACGAGGCTCGCTGCGTCCAGGGTCAGCAGGAAGCCGTGGGGCTGCACGCTGCCGACGATGTGGATGGGCTCGCGGTCGCAGGCCGTGAGGTCGATCCTCGGCATCGTGTCCATCCGTGGCTTCAACCGGAACAGTCTCCCGCGATGGCGGCTCGTCGGAGCCGGAGGTTTAGGATCATGTAACACTGCGTAACTTCCCCGCCTACGCGCCAACGCCACGGATCAGTCCGTTTGTGAGGGCTCAAAAGTCACATCCGTGCGATGGGCCCGACCGAGCTCGACCGGGACCGCCATCCGGTCGCTGCGATCGGAGGTTCCGGCTTTCGTGGGAGCACGCGCCGCGCCGCCGCTCCGTCGCAGTCCCGGAAGCGCGCGCAGCGACCATTGACGGCAGCGTCGCACCATAATAAATGTCGAACATAATTTAAAACGTGCCGGTTCGGTGCGAGGAGGCAGGCATGGATGCGAGATGGGTGCTTGGGCTGGGCGCATTGGCGCTCGCGGCCTGCTCGCCGGCCGAGACAGCCGTGTCTCCGGAGCCACCGCTGGTCCAGACCGTCGCGGTCGTGCCCGGGGTGGGGGGCGTCGCCCGCTACACCGGGGTGATCCGAGCCCGCACCGAGAGCAACCTCGGCTTCCGGGTCGGCGGCAAGATCTTCGAGCGCCTCGTCGATCCGGGCGACCGGGTGACGCGTGGCCAGCCGCTGATGCGCCTCGATCGGACCGACTTCACCCTCGCGCTCACTGCCGCGCGCGCCTCCGTCGAAGCGGCGCGTGCGCAGATGATCAAGGCCCGGGCCGACGAGGAGCGCAGCCGCAAGCTCGTATCGGACGGCTGGACCTCGAAGCAGACCTACGATCAGAACAAGGGTGCCGCCGATTCCGCCATCGCCCAGTTCGCCAATGCCCAGGCCCAGGCCGGCCAGATCGAGAACCAGGCCGGTTATTCCGAGCTCAAGGCCGATGCGGACGGCGTGGTGATGGAGGTACCCTCCGAGCCCGGCCAGGTGGTTGCGGCCGGTCAGACGGTGGTGAGGCTCGCCCGCGACGGATCCCGTGAGGCCGAGGTGTTCCTGCCCGAGGGCAGCCGGCGCCTGGCGCAGGGCGAGGCTTCCGCGACGCTCTATGCGGAGGGTGAAGCGACCTACCCGGCGCGACTGCGCGAGCTGTCGGCCACCGCCGATCCCGCCACACGCACCTACCGGGCGCGGTACATCCTGTCCGGCGGCGGCGAGGACGCGCCGCTCGGTGCCACCGTCACCCTGCAGCTCAAAGCCCTCAATGCGGTCCGTTCCGAGCGGGTGGAAGTTCCCTTGGGCGCGCTGTTCGACCAAGGGCACGGCACGGCGGTCTGGCGCTACGACGCCGCCACCGAGACGGTGCGCCCGCAGGCCGTCAAGGTCGCCCGCATGGGCGAGGAACGCGCGGAGATCGTCACGGGTCTGAGCGCCGGCGACCGGATCGTGGCGCTCGGCGCCCATCTCCTCAAAGCCGACCAGAAGGTGCGCCAAGCGCCCCCGAGCCTGACCGGAGCCGTGCGATGAACGGCCTCAACCTCTCCGCCCTGGCGGTCCGCGAGCGGGCGGTCACCCTGTTCCTGATCATCGCACTCACGGGGGCCGGCTTCTTCGCCTTCGGCAAGCTCGGGCGGGCGGAGGACCCGGCCTTCACCGTCAAGGTCATGACGGTCTCGGCCGCCTGGCCCGGCGCCACGGCGGAAGAGATGCAGCGTCAGGTCGCCGACCCCCTGGAGAAGCGCCTGCAGGAGCTCGTCTACTACGACCGGGCCGAGACCACGGTACGCCCCGGCCTGATGGTGACCAAGGTCATCTTCAAGGACAACATGCCCCCGGCCAAGCTCCAATCGGAGTTCTACCAGACCCGCAAGAAGCTTTCCGACCAGGCTTCGAGCCTGCCGCGCGGGGTGCTCGGGCCTCTGTTCAACGACGAGTTCTCGGACATCTACTTCGCTCTCTACGCCGTGCAGGCCCAGGGCCTGCCCCACCGCCAGCTGGTGCTGCGCGCCGAGGACCTGCGCCAGCGTCTGCTGCGCGTGAACGGCGTCGAAAAGATCAACATCCTGGGCGAGCAGGCGCAGAAGATCTTCGTCGAGATCTCCTACCAACGCCTCGCCACCCTCGGCATCACCGGCCAGCAACTCCTGGCGGCGCTCTCCAACCAGAACGACGTGACCCCGGCCGGCTTCGTCGAGGCGGCGGGTCCGCGCGTCTACCTGCGCCTCGACGGGGCCATCGACGGGCTCGACGCGATCCGCGACCTGCCGGTCGCGGCCGGCGACCGCAGCCTCAAGCTCGGCGACATCGCCGAGGTCAAGCGCGGCTACGAGGACCCGAAGAGCTTCGAGATCCGCAACGACGGCGAGCCCGCCCTGATGCTTGGACTCGTGATGAAGCCCGGCTTCAACGGCCTCAAGCTCGGCGCAGCCCTCAACGCCGAGGAGGTGGCGATCCATCACGAGACGCCTCTCGGCATCGGCTTCACCAAGATCACCGATCAGGCCAAGGTCATCGACGACGCGATCCACGAGTTCATGGTCAAGTTCTTCACGGCACTCGGCGTGGTGATCTTCGTATCCCTGGTGGCGCTCGGCTTCCGGGTCGGCATCGTGGTGGCGCTGGCCGTGCCGCTCACCCTCTCGGCCGTGTTCGTCGTCATGATGGTCACGGGCCGCGACTTCGACCGCATCACCCTCGGTGCGCTCATCATCTCGCTCGGCCTCCTCGTCGACGACGCCATCATCGCCATCGAGATGATGGTGGTGCGCATGGAGGAAGGCGCCGACCGCATCGAGGCGGCGACCCATGCCTGGAGCGCCACGGCCGCGCCGATGCTGACCGGCACCCTGGTCACCATCGCGGGCTTCCTGCCAGTCGGCTTCGCCGCTTCCACGGCGGGCGAGTACGCAGGCAACATCTTCTGGGTGGTGGCCTTCTCGCTGATCATCTCGTGGATCGTGGCCGTGACCTTCACGCCGTATCTCGGCGTCAAGCTGCTCCCGAATATCGAAAAGGTCGAAGGCGGCCACGACGCGATCTACGCCACGAAGAACTACGAGCGCCTGCGCCGCCTCGTGCGCCTGTCCGTCGACCACAAGTGGCTCGCCGCCGGCATCACGGTCGGGCTCTTCGCCCTGGCCGTGGTGGCCATGGGCCGTGTCGAGCAGCAGTTCTTCCCGAATTCCGAACGGCCCGAACTCATCGTCGAGGTGTCCCTGCCGGCCGGTTCGGCCTTCGCCACGACGGAAGCCAGCGTCAAGCGGATCGAGACGGCCGTGCGCGACCTGCCCGAGGCGGGTGAGATCACGAGCTACATCGGCCAAGGCATGCCGCGCTTCGTGCTCTCGTTCGATCCCGAGTTGCCGGACCCCGCCTACGCGCAGATCGTGGTGCAGACCGCCGACGCCGCCGCTCGCGATGCCCTGCGGGGCAAGGTGCGAAAGCTCGTCGAAGAGGGCCGCTTCCCCGAAGCCCGCGTGCGGGTGCAGCAGATCGTGTTCGGGCCGCCCATCCGCTTCCCCGTCGCCTTCCGGGTGGTCGGGCCCGACCTCGACGTCATCCGCGGCATCGCCGCCGAGGTGCGGGAGGTCATGGCGGCGAACGCCAACATGCGCCTCGTCCACCTCGACTGGGGCGACAGGACCCCGAGCCTGCACCTCGCCCTCGACCAGGAGCGCCTGCGCCTGATCGGTCTGACTCCGAAGGAGGCCGGTCAGCAATTGCAGAGCTACCTCAACGGTACGCCCGCCACCCAGGTGCGCGAGAACCTGCGCTCCGTCGATGTCCTGCTGCGCAGCCCCGGCCCCGAGCGGCGCTCCCTCGGCGAGATCGGCGACCTGACCCTGGCGACGAAGGACGGGCGCCAGGTGCCGGTCTCTCAGGTGGCGCGGCTGGAGACCCGCACCGAGGACGCTGTGCTGAAGCGCTACAACCGCGAGACCTACATCCGGGTCCAGGGCGACGTGCTCGACGGCCGTCAGCCCCCGGACATCCACGCCCAGGTCTTCCCCCTGTTGGCACCGATCAAGGCTAAGCTGCCGCCGGGCTACCGCATCGACACGGCGGGTGCGGTGGAGGAGAGCGAGAAGGCGATGCTGTCGCTGGTGGCGGTGTTCCCGATCATGCTGATCGTGACGCTCACCGTGATCATGATCCAGGTGCGCTCGTTCGCCACGATGTTCATGGTGTTCGCCACCGCGCCGCTCGGCCTCGTGGGAGCGGCGCCGACCCTGCTGCTCTTCCACCAGCCCTTCGGCTTCAACGCGATCCTCGGGCTGATCGCGCTGTCGGGCATCCTGATGCGCAACACCCTGATCCTGGTGGACCAGATCCACCACGACCGGGCGGCGGGCCTGTCGAACTACGACGCCATCGTGGAATCCACCGTGCGACGGGCGCGGCCCGTGATCCTGACGGCGGCGGCGGCCATGCTCGCCTTCATCCCGCTCACCCATTCGGTGTTCTGGGGGGCGCTCGCCTACGTGCTCATCGGCGGGGTCGGCGTCGGCACCCTGCTGACCCTGTTGTTCCTGCCCGCCCTGTACGCCCTGTGGTTCCGGGTTGCGCGGGAGCCGCGCCGCACCGTCGCATCGGGAGGCGTACGAGGCACAATTCAGGCCGAGGCCGCGGGCCCGGCCGGATGAGAACGTGCCCCGATCGGGGGCATACACGGATCGTACGCCGTCGACGGGGCGTGCGGTACGACGACCGGCCTGCAACTCCTGCCCCCTCGTGCAGGCCGGTCGAATGTCGTTCCTCGTCGGCTTCGTGGGGTCGGCCGGGGCAGCCAGCGCTTCGTTAGATGACAGAACGCATTTATATGTCGGGTCGGGTCGTCGAAGGATGAGTGAATGCCGAGAGTTTCGCAGGAGCAGGCCAAGCTGAACCGCCAGCGCGTGGTCGAGGTCGCGGCGGCCCTGTTCCGTGAGCGGGGCCTGCACGGGGTCGGCGTCGCCGACATCATGGCCTCCGCCGGCCTCACCCATGGCGGGTTCTACGGCCAGTTCGCGAACAAGGATGCCCTGGCGGCCGAAGCGTTCGATTCCGCCCTCGCCGAGGATCGGCGCGGGGAGGTGGACGCGATCGTGGCGACTTATCTTTCCCTGGCGCACGTCCGCTCCCCTGGAAAGGGCTGCCCCCTCGCGGCCCTGGCGAACGACGTCTCCCGGGAGGCACCGGGCAGCCCCATCCGGGCGCGGTTCACGCAAGGGGTCGAGCGTCTCGCCTCCATCCTGGCGGACCTGACGCCGAAGGCGTCCCGGGAGCGCCGACGGCAACGTGCCTTGGCGACGCTGGCGACGCTCGTCGGGGCCGTCGTCCTTGCCCGCGCCATCGACGACGAGACCCTGGCGAACGACCTGATCCAGGCGGCACAAGCCGCTGCCACGGCCTGAGACGCATCGGCACACGCCCCCGAACTTTCACGAACGTGATCCGGTCCGGGATCTGCCGCACGGGATCGTCCCGCTCGCAGGAATTTCGCGTGCCCTACGGTGCGACGCGGTGTTGAGGCGCGTCCGATCATCGTTCGAGGTCCGAAGCCGGCCGCGTCGACGCCGACCCGCCTCTCTAAAAAACCCCCGTCCCCTGCGTAGCCGTGGCGATGGCCGAACGGTCGGGGGCGGCTCTCGATGCGATCGGGAACGGACCTCGGATCGCCTTCACGACGGACATGTACAGAAGAGGGCCGGGAAACGAAGAAGCCCCGGACCATCGGTCCAGGGCTTCTAAGCTAAGTCGTTCGCACGACTAAGAAACTTGGTAGCGAGGGAGAGATTTGAACTCCCGACACAAGGATTATGATCTGAGCTAGAGCATGCCTAAGTCATTGATCCAACAGGGGTCGCTGGGAACTGCGCTAGCACTGCGCTAGATAGCAATGATCCATCAGTATGTTGCGTATTTTTCCTCGAGGACGCGTATTGACAGCGCTCGCTTGTTAAGGAATGTTTACAGCAGATCAGCCACGCCAGGGTCATAGGAGCGCCCCGAGTTGGTGTCCAATCGACACCCGTCAACTATTATCGTCGTAGCCATTCGCGGTCGCGATGAGATTGTGTGACAGGCAAAGGGAGTGTGGTTCGGAGTTTAGGGGCAATATACCGCCCTTCGTATCGGTGATAGCGCAAGCGAACCGACTCCGCTGAGGGCAGAAACACCTCAGTACCTCTCGCATATAGCGGGAGGGTGAGTTTCTCGGAGTTACCGAGAGGCTTAGCCTTGATCAGGCGATCTATCGACGTGCAAGGGCACGCGGTGGATCGCCTATGCGTGCGTGCATTGTGTGGCCCCCTGCGTCTTTTGCCCGTCGTCTCTTGCAACGACGTCTGCAGAAAGGCTGCAACATGGCACGACAAGGCATCACGAACGACCCATTCCTAGTTTTTCCAGGCCCGACCTCTTCGGGTTGTGTGGTTTCGGCGATTGGATCGGTTAGATCTACGAATGACGGATCTGTCATTTTGGGTGATCGAGCCAGTAACAGGGCTCTAGTCATCCTTGATCCATCCGACTTCCCGGGTGAACACAAGGACAATCCGAATCTCATCATCCGGGACATCAGCCGTGCTGTGGCACAGCACAACATCGGTCGGAAGGTCGATCTGCCATCTTGGGCTTTGATCGACCTCGACTAACACAATGAGAAGGGGGGCCCGCACGGGCTCCCCTTTTTTGTTGCGCCAGTGCTTGTTCCCTCCCGCTGTTGAGGTCTGCTAAGTGTCTGCGGAAAATGGATTTTTCGAGTGGTGTAAAACTTCCGATGGGGATACAGGAACCGCTACACCACCCGGCGGTCGCTCATCACTCAAGACGCGCCTCCGGGCCTCATCCAAACCCTTCATTTCGCCACCCATTCACATCGCCTGCGGGATCGATGCGGAATGGGTCACGCAGGTCGATGCCGTCACGGGCAAGCCTTACAACCAGATCCTCAGCTACCAATTGGTGCTCAACCATAATGGGCAGCGCGTTGAAATCATCCGATACACCACCGGCAAAACGCGGCGGCACAGACTGACGCTGGAGCGCCTGCTGGAGCTGGGTATTCGGAAGGCGATCAAGGAAGGCGTGCTTCCGGACTGGCCAGAGCGGATTACGGTGTTTTGCCACTTCCTGCGCGCGGATATCACCGCGTTCGACAACTTTTGGCCACGCAAGCGCGAGTTCGATGGCATCGGGCGAACCTTCACAGCTGCCTCGGTGCGCTATGATCTCGACCTAGCGTCGGAAGACCCTGAGCCTTCCAAGCGAAAGAGCGATGAAGGCCGTCGAAACTCCATGAGTCTATGGGCTGGTGGTCGAGGGCGTGCTCCTCGACGCGTGTCCGTGCGCTTCGCTGACACCGTGCTTCTCACACCCGGTCGTGGGAGCCTGGATACGGCGGCCAAGCTGATTGGTATGAGCAAGGTGGTGCTGCCCGAGGGGCGTCGGATTGACCGCATGGATTCTTTCCTCGCGGCTGATCGCGAGGGGTTTGACGCGTACGCTTTGCAGGATGCGCGTATCGCTCTGGAGTATGGGCTCAAGCTTCAGAGTTTGTCCGAGGAGATGGGGCTCAAGCGTTTGCCCTCTTCTCTAGCAGGTTTTGCCATCGCCATAGCTCGACAGGAAATCCAACGAACCGGCCTTTCAATGGAGCAAGCCTTCAGCTTTGAGACGGTCAAGCAAACTATCTACAGTTCCGTCACCGGGAAATTCCGTACCAGTGTCGAGCGGCAGTCCGTTTTCTCTCGTCAGGTGTTCGATGAACTTGCGGCGTTGGGCTATCACGGTGGTCGGGGTGAGGCTTATTCGTTCGGGCCAACTGCGAATGGTGTGTTTTACGATCTCGATCTTCCCGGTGCCTACACCACCGCGATGTGTTTGTTGAAACCGCTGGACTATGCCAACGCGTACATGTCACAGCGCCTTGTTGACTACGAGCCCGATGTGATGGGGGTAGCACAGGTGCGGTTCGCTTTTCCGCCGGGTACTCGGCATCCCAGCCTGCCGGTTCGAAGCGATAGCGGACTGCTGTTTCCGCTTGAGGGCGTGAGCGTTTGCACGGCTTCAGAAATCGCTGCTGCCCGGAATCAGGGGGCCCAGCTAGAAATTCTTCTCGGGGTGATCATCCCTTGGCAGTCGAACGTTCCCATCTTCGAAAGCTTCACGCGCCGCATCCAAACCCAACGGCAACAGGCCGGTAAAGACTCGCTGAAAGGTCTTCTTTTGAAGGAGATTGGCAACAGTCTTTATGGGAAGACCGCTCAAGGCGTACAGATCAAGCGAGCGTTCAATCCTCGGCTAGGCCGTATGGATACGATGCCGCCCTCGGTGATCACATCGCCATGGTTTGCGGCCTTTGTCAGCGGTTTCGTGCGAGCCCTGTTGGGTGAGATCCTGGCTGGGGTGCCCGAGAACCGGACCGTTGTTAGTGCGACCACGGATGGGTTTCTCACGGATGCGACTCGCGAGGAATTGTGTCTCGACCGTGCACTTTGCCGAATCTTCCGGGAGGTGCGCGAACGGTTATTCCCGAATGAGGATGGTCGCCCGCTGGGACCCGAGGACATTCTCGTGGAGAAGCATCGCGTGGCGCAGCCAGTCCTGATGCGGACCCGTGGGGTGTTCACTGGCGCCTTCCTGCCCGGTTGTCCTGATCCGGTGCTGGCCAAGGCCGGTGTAAAGCCCAATGCGCCACGGGACCAGCACAACGACTACATGCTGCGACTGTTTCTGAATCGCGTGCCTGGGCAACAGCATGTCCAAACCTCGCTGATATCCCTGCAGGAGCAGTGGCACACTGAGAGTGATCTCGTAGAGGTGAAGAAGAACCCTCGGTTGAACTTGGAGTACGACTTTAAGCGACGACCGGTGCAAGCGGTGGAGCGTGCCGTACAGGGCCGGATGCACTTGGCTTTTGACAGTGTGCCCTGGCGCAATGTGGCTGAGGCGCGAGAAGCCATCGTACGCTTCAAGTCGTGGAGTCGCGGTCAGGGTAGGCCCGAGGACACGGGGTATGTGCCGGGCAGGCTACTCAAAACGCTGCCCGATTTCATGGCCTGGGAGGCCTACCACACCATGGCCGCGCCCGTGCGTGCGGCTGGCGTGGGCCTGCGTGGCGATGGCCCTCTGGGACACCTCTACCGGCAATTTCTGCGCGCATTGGTTCGCGACGAATGGGGCGTAAGTCTGACTGATCCCGATACCGGTGATCGCCGCACGTATGGGGAAATCGTGCATTGGCTCGTTACGACTGGGTTTCCCGATGCCTGCGTGGATGATCTCAAGAACGCCAAGCGCAGCACAGCTAGGCTGGCCCCGCAGACAATCTACCTCAACGATGATGTGGCGCGGCTGCTCAGGGCTATCGTGGAGCAATACCCCGACTTCGACCTTGACCAGGCCATGCATCCGGATCACCTCATGGAGGCGCAATCCCTATTCTTGTAGTTGAATCTGATGCTCGCCCCCTCTGAGGTCTACAACGGGCTGGGGGCGGGCAATGAACTTTGCGCTGAAGCGGACGTTCCGCCCCCGACCCATCCCGGCCTTACCAAGAGCAATTGGCGCATGCCAAAAGCAGTCATTGGTCGCCAGGATCACAGTTTCGGCTCGGGGCGGTAATCGGATCTTGGCCTACTACCAAAAAGCTGACGTTCCATTTTCGGATTATGCCGGCGACGCTCGCTGCTCTCTTATGGGTGGGGCCAAGCTCTACGAAGCCGTGTCGACGTTCGCTGCTCGTGAGCATGCAACCGTACCCGCGTCACGCCCGCGCAATCGGACCACCAAGGTCCTGAGCGCGGTGCTCAAACCCGTCGGTCATACCTGCTCCAGTAGATTCGTGAAGTTGGCGACGATCCCGGGTGTCCGGCTGCTCTTTCGGGACGAGGCCATTAACCGGACATGGTAGCGGGCGCCGTCTGCGCTCTCGATCGTCCGCTCCGAGGGCCGGCTCGTCGCCAGCACCGTCGGGATCTCGTCCGACAGCCACGTCAGGGGGATCGGCGCCGAGAAGTTACTCAAGGGCCGACCAACGTCGCCCGGCTGCAGGCCGAAGATCTGTGCCGCGGCGGCGGTGAACATGCGGATGTGGAGATCCGGCGTTAGCAGCACGCTAGCGACGTTCATGCCCTCGAACAGCGTGGACTGGTCGTCGCTCATCTGGTCGACGGCCTCGATTTTGGACGTCAGCTCGGCATTCACCGTATGCAGCTCCTCGTTCAGAGACTGCGTCTCCTCCTTCGATGCCTCCAGTTCCTCGTTGGCGGCCTGCATCTCCTCGTTGACGGAGTACAGCTCCTCATTCGAGGATTTGAGCTCCTCAAGGGAGGTCTCGTACTCCTCGATCACCGCCTGGAGCCGTTCGCGCGTCACGCTCAGTTCGCGTTCCAGGCCCTGGAGTGCCGTGTCCCGTTCGTTCGCCTCCAGGGCCTTCTGCCGCTCCTTCACGACAGGCACAGCAGCTTCGTTGAACACGACCAGAAAAAGCGGCTCGCCTGCGCCGGGCGCGTTCAGTGGCTTGACGACCAGGGAGATCGACTGGAGACGGCCATCCGGCAGCTCGACGCCGATGCTGTCGCGTACGACCCGGGTGTTGCCCTCGATCGCCTCGCGCAGAGCCGTTCGGAGATCCAGCCGCAAGCCCTTGCGCGCCATCGCGGCCAGTTCCCGGGTCGGCTGGCCCGGCACGACCTCCAAATGATCGCCGATCCGCGACGAGTAGTGTACGGCTTCGCCCGTCCGCGTCACGACGGCATGGGGCGGCGTGAACTCGGACAGCATCAGCGTCTCGACCGTGTGTCGCAGGGCCGTGTGCGTTGTGGCGTTGCGCCGGTGCGACTGGCCGGTACCTGCGAAGATTGGGGTGTCCAGCCCAGACATCGACGGCAACCGGGCTGGCGGGATCGCGTCGCGAGCCTGGAAGATGCGATTCCGCTTGTCGATCGTCTCGAACAGATCCTCGAAGCGCGTCACGTTCTCGGACATCCCGATGAACAGGTAGCCGCGCGGGCATAGAGCGTAGTGCAGCACCGGCATCAGCTGCTGCTGGGCTTCGACGCCGAGATAAATCATCAGGTTGCGGCAGGAGACGAGATCGAGGCGCGAGAACGGCGGGTCGCGCAGTACGCTGTGCGGGGCGAAGGTGCAGAGGTCACGCACGGCCTTGGCGACCGTTGCGCTGTCACCCTCGACGACGAAGTGCTGCGCGATCCGCTCGGGCGAGACGGCAGATAGGTAGGCCGTCGGGTAGCGGCTGGTCCGGGCCACCGTGAGCGCGCGCTCGTCGATGTCGGTGGCGAAGATCTGCACGCGCGGCGGCTCATCCAGGGTGAGCATGTGCTCGCGCAGGAGGATGGCCAGGGAGTAAACCTCCTCGCCGGTCGAGCAGGCCGGCACCCAGATCCGCACGACATCGTTCGCCGCGCGCTCGTCGAACAGCTTTGGGATTACGTGGGTGGCCAGAGCCTCGAAGGCGGCGGCGTCGCGGAAGAAGTTCGTCACACCGATCAGCAGATCCCGAAACAGCATTCCAACCTCGGCCGGATTGGAACGCAGCAGCTTTAAGTAGCTGTCCGGCCCGGCAGCGCCGACGACGATGATGCGCCGCTGCAGGCGACGTACAAAGGTGCTAGGCTTGTACCCCGAGAAGTCATGGCCGACCTGCGAGCGGAGTATGGCGAAGATCTCGTTGAGTAGCTCAGCGTCAAGCTCCCCCGCGACCGCCTCGGCCTGCGCATCCGGCACGGCGGCGATGTGCGCGGCGATCCGGTCGCCCATCCGTACAGCCGTCTCGCCGAAATCGATGAAGCCGGTGCGCAGCGAGCTGAGCGGCATGTCGGCGGTCTCGGGGCCGTCGCCATCCGCGGTCTGGGCCAAGGTCAGGCCACCTCGCTCCTTGATCACCTTGATGCCGATAGCGCCGTCTCCGTCGCCGCCGGACAGGATCACGCCGACCGCACGATCTCCCTGGTCGAGAGCCAAGGCAGTCAGGAAGATGTCGATCGGCTTGGTCTCTCGGCCCTCCCCGAGCGGCGTCAACGTCAGCCGACCGTCCACGATGCCCATGACGAAACCGGCCGGCATGACGTAGACGCGGCCAGGTCGGACCGACACACCATCGGTAGCAGGCTCGACCTCCAGATGCGTGAACCCGGCAAGCACGTCCGGTAGCAGGCTCTTATGCTCCCGGTTGAGATGCGTGACGACGATGAAGGCCGCCTCCAGCGTTGCCGGCAGCCCACGGAAGAAGCCCCGCATCGCCTCGATGCCGCCCGCGGACGCACCGATGCCGACGATCGGGAAGTGGTCCTTGTTCATCACTGCGTCCTGAGCCTTCGGATCAATGCCGCGCCATTCGTCGACCTCAGCTTCATGCGTTCTCGCCCAATGTCGAAGATGGCCGCGCGGATCAGCCGTCGTTCGTGGCTTCCTGCACGACGTAGGCGAGGCAGCGGGCTCGTGCCTCGGGGCTCTTCAGCCGCACGAACAAACGCATCAGCGCCATCACTTCGGAGAGTTGATCCAGCCCCGCCAGGGCGGTTTCTGTGTCCGGTGCCTCATCCGGGTAGGCTGTCTGAAAGGTCGCGACAGGAACACCCAGAGACTGGGCGATGCGGTCTAGCATAACGAGGTAGTCGCCCTTCGGATCGTCACCGTTCATCGTGGCTTTCCGCTGATCCCTGCGCCGCGTCGATCAATGCATGGCGATCCCGGCCGCCCGCGGTCCCATCTCGCAAACGATGCGATGCCCGACATGATGGAGCACGCGAGCGAGGAGCAGGCGGGTCTGGGTGTCGGACTCGTCTTCCGCGGCCTCGTAGGCTTCGATGAGAGACATCACCAACTTATTCGAGGGGCCGGGGTCGCCGCTGTCGCGGGATGCTTGCGGCCCTACGGCGGTTTGCTCACGCGAGCGCCGGACCAGTTCGCGCGAGGTCTGGAGCGTCCGCCGTGTCTCTTCGGCCGCCGCGCGCAATTCACGGGCAACCTCAAGGCAGCGACCTGCGTGTACGCGGTCCATCAAGAGCGCTCCAATTTCCGATACAAGCCCACACGTAGATCACTTTGGTGCGATCGCGAGAAAGTGCACCTAATTCCTAAGATTTGCAATCCGGAGACCGATTTCGACGGCGGTTGGGAGGAGCATACGTCGGCACCTGATGCACGTCGCGCATTCTGTTATTTTCGTATAAATTGGGAAACCTTATCAGGCAAACTCAATCACTATGAATTTATCCACCAAGGTGCAGGGAGGTGAGCCCTCCGAACTTTTGTGAGGGAGGCGCAAACGGGCGCAACGATGGCCAGCGCTTTCAGCAAATCGCGCTTGAAAGCGGACCAGCTTCAATCCACCCGACCCGGACGTTGAGCGTCTTCTACCAAGCTTCCCCCAAGCGGACCTTCCGAGGGTTCACGACGAGCCGCAAGCGTTTCTTCCTAGTAAATGTCAGCTTCAGATTTCGATAACTAGGGCCTGTCATCGCCTGAACGGATTGCCGGGGCTCGCGTTTTCATCTTTCTGAGGTAGGAGGGATGATGCTGAGCGACGCGCAATGGTCTGAACTGGAGCCCCTGGTTGAGGCCTGCCGGCCCAAGGCCAAGACGCCGCCGCAGGACCTGCAACGCATGCTCTCGGCCATCCTTTGGCGGCATCAGAACGGGGCGAAATGGCGGGCCATTCCGGAGGATCTGGGTCCCTGGTGGCGGGCCGCCCAGATCTTCATCCGCTGGGCGCGTGCCGGCGTTTGGGAGCGGCTCCTCAGCTTGGTGCAGGAGCGAGGCGTCCAACTTGGCATGGTGTTCCTCGACGGCACGAACGTGCGGGCACACCAGAAGGCGGCGGGGGCTGCCAAAAGGGGGGATCTGGGGCCGAGCGAGACACTCGTGAGGCTCTTGGCCGCTCGCGTGGTGGCTATGGCACCAAGGCCTGCGTGATCGCGGACGGCAGCGGACGGGCCATCGCCTTCCGACTGGCGCCCGGACAGGCTCATGAACTGCCCCACGCCGTTCCCCTGCTCGACCAGTTGCCGGGTGTACCCAAATGGGTGGTGGGGGATCGCGGCTACACCAGCCACGCCTTCCGTGAGCACATCTGGGACATCGGCGCACGGCCTGCGATCCCAACTCAGCGCTACGAGGCACCCGTCGCCTGCCCGGATTGGATCTACAACAACCGCAATCAGGTCGAGCGCTTCTGGGCCAGGCTCAAGGAATGGCGCGCCATCGCCACCCGATACGAGAAAACCGCCGCCAGCTTCATCGGCGTCCTCTGCCTCGCGGCCGCCCTCGACTGGCTCAAGCGATGACACGCCCTAGTGGTCCGATTAATTGATCTGTACAGGCGTATGACCCGTCAGGCGTGAGACTGGCGGGTCATATGTTTCCGCCAACCCCGTTGGTGGATTTCACCCTGTGAATGACCGGATCGGACATGGCTAAATACCTCAGGCGAAACTGAGGAGCACCCGATGTCGTATGAGAGGATGAGAGAATTCCGTGCCGCGCTGATCCGAGTGTTCGAGCCATGGGAGCGGCGTCAGATCCGATGGCTGAGTCCGGGTATGCAGGCACAACGGGCGCAGGTGTTGGCAGCGCTGGGCATGATGAACCCTCTGTACGAGAGGATGGCTGCCTGCGGTGATATGGACGAAAACCGCAACAACATGCGGGTGTGCGGGGTACCGCTGTGCCCGAGGTGCTTTCTACGTCGCCGAGGCAAGGAAACGGGCCGGGCACTGGGGCATGCGTTTGCCGGGGTGGCCAATGATCAGCTGGCGTTCCTAACGCTGCTGCTGGAGCCCACGCTGGACCTGAGCAGGGTGGACCCCGCCATCGCTGCGACCAAGCGACGAATCCGGAACATGATCGCGTATCAACGGGGGCAGAACCCGCGCTGGAATGCCGTGCAGTTGACGGGGTGGTGGGAGATGGACCGGGACGACTACGGGGATCTCACCGGGTTCGGCCGGAACAAGCGGCTCGCCATGCAGGGGTTGGGATGGCCGCTGTTCGCGAAAAGTCACGAGAGCACGGTGTGGCGACCGCATCTGCACGGGATCGTTGGTTTGGGTGAAGTGACGGCGCAGGAGTTCGCTGATGCGTTGAGAGCCAGGGGGCATGGTGCGCCCTACCAGGTGAACGTGAAGCCGTTCGATCGCGACCGGAGCGTGGTGAGGAACATCAAAGGGGTGATCCGATACGCATTGAAATTCCGCATTGAACGGGACTTCAAAGGCGCAAGCCAGGAAAACTGTGTTGCCACAAGGGGTTTGGGATTTGTTCGTAGTTGGTGGAGTCAAGAGGACATACGTGAGTACGTGGAGTGGTTGATGTGTAAGAGAAGTGGGTTTGAGAGATTGAGGTTCGTAGTTCGTGCGTTGTGACAGTCAGTACTTTTACATACATGATACTAACTGGTTGGTTTACTCAAAGCTGCGGTCCATGTTCTGGAGATTGCCATGTATTAAAAAATTCCCAAACATCTTCCCAAAGTAAGGCTGCCGCGAACCGACCCGCTCCGCCCCATAGCCAGCTTTCTTGCAGATAAAGTATTGATCGAACTTTTCTCCGATTGGATGTTCCGTCGAGGAAGTTCCGCTTGAAGGATTCTGGATCGATCCCTGCGTCCCAGTCTGAGAATAATTCTTCGAGGATTAGGCAAATAGGCGTCCAGCCATATGTGACGCCAAGAACATACTTGAGCTCAAAGAGACTAACGGTGTTTCGCTTCGGGGAGGTATCAATTACAATAGATCGATTTGGGTTTATTCCCCCTGCTTGCAGCATTTCTCTATTGGAAACGGCCCAAGGACCCTCGCATTCATGATGGGTCCGTTTCCATGCTTTCTGGATTAGGCCATTACCTGCTAGTTTTATTGGTTGTCGATTGAGATAACGATGCTCGTTACCCGCATCTTCTATTTCGTATGTATAAAACGGCATAAGTCATTTCCCCGGTTAATTTGCGCTGTAGGGAAGGCTTTGAAGACTGTTTGTGCCGAAGGCAAATTTTTTCACCATGGAAATGCCTTATACCATTGCTCCATCTTCTAGGTATCAACTTTTTAGTACCCTGCCTGGTATTGCCTTATTCCCTGAGAATAGGTGGTCAATGGCAAGCGTAATCGAACTTCTAAACAGACTGGATGCGGCTGGTCTCCTTGGGATATCCGCCAAAGGTCAGCGAGTCCTAAAAATAACAGGCGATCGTTGCGATGAGATAGAGCAATCTATGCTTGCGCAGGGCTATGGATTTGGCGCAATATTTGTCCGCGATGGTGCTGAGATTGTCATGATATGTCTGATGGTTCCTGAGTATGGCGTTCAGCAAGCAGATGGCGATGTATTCAATAAAGCATTCATGCGCTTCAAACTCGCAGAGCAAATTCTATTTGATAGCTGGCTTATCCCAGCAGGTTTCAAGGCTGTCCCAGGTGGATATTATTAACCAAATATCTACGGGTGCACTGGACCCAAGGGCACTGCCGGAGAGGAACGTTTTTGAACCAGCCTCTCGATAGCATCGCTGCAGTGCTCGAAGCCACTGGCGACTACCGCGTGCTGCGTCGGTTGGAGCCCCTGATAGCGTGCTCGGATGCGCTCGACGAGCCCACCTTCATTGGCTTGATCCTCGACACCGAGACCACTGGCACCGACTGCGTCGCGGATGAGGTGATCGAATTGGGCATCCTCAAATTCGAGTATGGCGCCAGCGGCCGTATCTACCGTCTGCTGGAGACCTTCAATCAGCTTCATCAACCGGCAAAACCCATCCCTGCCGAGATTACCCGGATCACCGGTATCACCGACGCCGATGTGGCCGGGCAGCGCATCAATGACGCCGCTGTGCAGGCCCTGGCAGCCGACGCCGCCGTGGTGATCGCGCACAATGCCAGCTTTGATCGTCAGATGTGCGAAGCTCGCTGGCCGGTGTTCACGGAGAAAAACTGGGCCTGCTCTTGCCATCAGATCCCGTGGCGGGCGGAGGGGCATGAAGGCATGAAACTGGGCTACCTACTGATCGACTACGGGTTTTTTCATAAGGGCCACCGGGCGATTGATGATTGCCACGCCCTCATGGCTCTGCTGGCGCAACCGCTACAGGCCTCTGGAAGGCTGGCCCTGTCGGCCCTGCTTGAAACTGCCCGCCGGCCCACTGTTCGTCTATGGGCGCAAGGAGCCCCGTTCGAGTCCAAGGACACTCTGAAACGACGCAGCTTCCGGTGGAGCGGCACGCGGCGGTGTTGGTATTCAGATTGCGACGAGGCGCAGCTGGAGATTGAGCGGGTCTTCCTGGAGCAGGAAGTGTTTGGGCGTGCAATGCCCGATCTCCCGACCGACCGGATCACAGCACGTGACCGATATTCCGTACGCACCAACCCGGAGGCTCCGGCAGTGTGAAGCGGCGACCCTGTTGACGCGCTGGTCAATGGCTCCACGAAGCCTCTTTCACGGCGCAGCTTGTGATGCTGCGACCGGCAAAAAGCTGGGTGTTGTAGAGGGTTATTCGCTGCTCAGGTGGCACGCGATAGCTGGTGCCGTCCGCGTACAGAGGGATCACCCGCAGATCCTGCTTGTGAGGGCGGCTGCCACTCGCAGCGTTCAGGACCCAGCAGGAAAAACTGACCCGTGTGAGGTTGGCATCACCGCGCGTGTTGGTGACATTGAACACGTAGCGGTTGTCCCTATCCTTGGCGAAGGTGAACGCGGGTTTGAATTCGGGGTCCGCGTAGAAATCGGCGGAGCCAATGCTACAGGTGGTGAGCGTCATGATCATGCCGGGTTCCCACAGGATTCCGTCACTCGTCAGCAACCGCTGCTCCACCCCCTCACCGGGTGCCAGCCATCCGCCAGCACCGACGGAGATCTCTCGCACCCGCTGGCTGGGCTTGCCATTGGCGTATGCCGGCGTGCAGCGGACCATGGCCAGGCGCAGCCAGTCCCGGGCATGCCGATTGATGATGCGCCCATACAGGTGAGATCCCTCGATCCGGGTCTCCAGACCCACGGGGGCATCAGCGCCGTAGTGCTGGAAGGCTCCGCTGGGTTTGATCTCCCCCTGCAGGATGCGCTCGCTGTAGCCCATGGCCAGGGGGAGCGCTCCCACCACCAGCAGTATGAGGGTGGAACTGCCGAGCACGCCGGCCACGAGAATGAGAAAGCCCGCGCCGAACACCAACGCGCCGAGGATGATGAACTCGTACAGGTAGGGGGCGAATGGATCGAGGCCCGAGTACCATGCCGCAAGCGTGCCAATGGCCGTGCTGGTGAGCCAGAGCCTCCGCATCGGTTACCCTCGCATGCCCTGGGGGATCAGATGGGCACGGCCACACCTCCCTATGCGCCCTCCCCCGGAGCGACAGCTGTCATCCTGCGCCCAGGAAGCCCCAGCACCGGCGGGCATCGAGTTCAGCACTCCTGCAGCACGAAAGCCCTTCGATTGCGCGGGTGAGCGTTCTGAAGCAGCGCTGAAAGCCCTGGCCACGACCGCCGGTGCGGTGGCACATATTCTCGTATGACGACGCTCACCCACCCGCCGGTCTGGAGCCTTCTCACGCACGCCAGCTTGGATGCTTTGTTGGATCGCCCGGGCAGGGGAATGCCGGAGGTGATCGCAATTGATGCCGGCGGGGATGCCGCGATGGCCGCGCCGCTGGTCGCGACCACGCGTCAGATGATCGAGCGAGCTCAGGCTCACACCGGCCTCACGCTCACTGCCACGGGGGCGCTGTGCCGCGCCGACGTTCGTGCGATGTTCGATGCCATGAGCTGGCCCGACTATGACAAGGCCCAGGTGCTCGTAATGAACAAAGTGCTCAACGAGATCGACGTGATGCCCGTGGAGGCCACCCGGCTCATCGCTCAGACCGCCAAGCTGATGCGCAAGCGGGAGAAGCGCCTGCTCGTGACCAAAGCCGGTGTGGCCCTGGGCCGTGAGGAGCAGGCCAGTGAGCTGTTCCGCTGCCTGTTCCAGACGGTGTTCTGGAGGATCAACCTCGGATATTTCGACCGCGTGCCCGTGGAGGCCTGGCCGCAGAACCACATCGGCATCGTGCTGTGGTGCTTGTCCCTGATGTCGCCGGAGTGGGTCGCTCGCGAGGACCTGATGCGCAGCTGCACCGTGTGGGACCCTGCGCTGGACCAAGGCCCGGCGGATTTCGCGGGCTATGCATTCGAGAGCCGGGTGCTGCGGCCACTCACGTGGTTGGGTCTTTTCGAAACGCAGTTGGTTGGTGATAAGAGCGCCCCCTCGTGGCGGCGTGATCGGCAATACCGAAAAGCTCCGTTGTTCGATCAGGCTATCCGCTTCCGCGTGGATCTCACCAAACCATTGGGTCTCGCGCACTGACCAGCGGCCGGGAATGGGCTGCGAAGGCCATTGGTGGTCTCGCGAGCAATGGATCTCGCATTTCTGCACCCAAGCTGCTGGCCACGATATCGGCGCGCCTAAGCTCTTGAGAATACGCTCATAAAAACCGGCAGAACGCAGTCTTTGGTGGCAGGCGCGGTGAACCCGCCGTGCGTGCCATACGGAGTGGTGAGCGGCACGATCAACCATGCCGCTCACCGCCACCGCTAGCGCTCAAGCTGCCCGGGGCTTGCGGCGCTCCGCCATCATCAGCCCGCGTGCCTCGGCAGCGGTGGCGATCTGCGCGTCCAGCTCCCCCGCGCGAACCGCCTCGATCAGCGTATCGATGACCGACTGCAGCTTGTCCAAGGTGCCCACTTCCACCGCTTGCTTGCCCTTGGCCAGCTCCAGCGGCTTGCCGGCCACTCGGGCCGCGAAATGCACGGTGCCCGTGCCGTCCTCGAACCAACCCTTGCGCATTCGGCGGCTCACCTCCACACGAACCCGTTCGCCTGCTTCGTTCTTGCGGCTTACGAGGTTCTTGGGCGGCGTGTAGAGTTCCCCGGCCACTACCGCGCTGGCAAAGGCCCGCTGATCGGCCAAGCTGCCTAGCAGCTTGTCACGAGCACGTGCCAGTGGATCGTTGGCCGTGGCGACGGGGGCGGCATTGCTGAGCTTGAGGGTCTTAAGCACCGACATCTGCATCTCCGATGGAGCCTCTGTGGCCCTCATGCCGAAACGCTACTACCGTTATCCCGTAGTTCAACCTCAGATTGACATCGGATTATCTGGTTCAGGGTCATCGTGGTGTTCCGATCGCTCAACCTATTCGTGATTTGCGTGTCAAATTAACGACCATAATCAACGGATTTCAGCCAATCTGCCTTTGAGCGTTAAACTTGAAAAGCTCACGTCCGACGTCCGGCAGGATCGAGTCGTGTGCTCCCTGTCTATCTAAGGACCGGCATTGCAATGAAACGGACGTTCAATTTCTCACGCTTCCGGCCTGTGAATGTCATCCCTATGCTACTGCCAAGATCGACGATAGGGGGATCCAAATGGAACGACAAACCAAACTTCCAGCAGTACCAAGCGTCGCTGGACCCTGCGGTGCGACGGTCTCTCCATTGGGGGACGACCGTTCACGCCATCCCGTTACATGAAAAAAGTTACTGCTCGCGGTGGAACCCGCATGCACATTCAGGTCAGCACGAGCCACCTCTAAAGCAACACGTACCTTCGGTTTAAACTTTTCAAGTAGCGCTTATTATCTGGGATGGGGGGCGCTATAGGTGTCAGTTCAGTTGCTCAATGAGCAACCGAACTGACACTTACGGAGATCTTAACCTCTTATGCGATAAAATATATCAAATCATATATCGGCATGATGACGGCTAAGTTCGCTATTTGGCGCCCGAATTTATGAGCAAGTCAACTAAGGCGTCTACGGTCTTAATGGTGCTCAGTTCTGATCGAGGAATTTTTACCTTTAGCTCGCGCATCATTGCAGATACGAGTTCCACAAGATCCAAGCTTGACGCTCCGTATTCTTGTAATGACTTAGACGAATCAATCGATCCTGGGTCGAGGTCTGGGATGATTTCTGACGCTTTCGTCTTTACAAGATCAAGAATCTCTTGGCGATCCATCGTTCGTCTCCGTTAGGATGGTTACGTTAGGAAAAGGAGTATCCCCGGTCCGCAGTTATCACTTGCCCAGAGACGGCATCCATGTACCCGCTACACAATGCGACAACAACGTTGGCTACATCACGAGGCTGCATAAGTGGGCCACGTAAGCGTGCTTTGATGGTTTCGATGTGCTCTAGACCCAATGTGGCCTCAAGCGATGCAGTGTGCACCATACCAGCCCGTACTACATTCACTTTTGTACCCTGCGGTGCATAGTGATGGGCAAGGTACTTGGCGATTGTCTCAAGAACGGCTTTAGCACAAGCTACAAGGTCGTAACCCGGAATGAAGTGATCCGGTCCATGCGACGAGAGGCCTATGACATACTCAGGCAGAGCGCCAAACTCAGACAAAATAGCTTGACTATAACTGACTATTGGCCAAGCGCTATACTCGATTCCGGACAAAAGTCCGCGACGAGTATACTCTTCCGGCCCTGACGTAACTTGGCCGAAGGCGACGTTGGATACCAAGACGTCGACTGCGCTAAGCTCTCGCTTTAAATCACGAACAAGCCGTAGCGTATCCTCGTCTCGACCAGCATCCGCTTCGACGATTAAGGGTTCCGCAGCGCCATTGTCAGCGAACAGTTTTCTAATCTCGGCGTCGTCGGCCGATCCCCAACGATGCGTAAGGACGCATCGAGCACCGAGCCGGCCAAACGCTAAGCCCGTCGCTAAACCTATACCCTGTGTACCGCCTGTGATCAGCACAGCTCGCTCTTTGAAGTCTGCAGGCATGTCACGGAATCCAGTTCATGCCGCCGGTCAGGAAAACTTCCTGACCATTCACGAAGGACGCAGCATCCGAGGCAAGGTAGTCCACCATTCCGAAAACTTCTCCGAGGTCGCCCTCTCGGCGCGCTGGGCAAAGCGATTTCCACGTCTTGCGATTATCTTCACTCGCATCCTTCAGCGACATACCCCCCGCGAGCATGCCGAGAACGAGCACATTGCTTGTGATGCCCCTCGACCCATACTCCCGTGCCAACGTCCCAGACAAGCCGGCGAGTCCCGCTTTGCTCGCCGCATAGCAGATCTGTCCAGTCGCACCGTTGCTAGCGACAGAGGACATGTGGATGAAGCGGCCTCGGCGTTGCCCGAGGAAGCAGGGTAATAATTGCCGAGAGAGATAAAATGGCCCCGACAAGTTCGTGTCTAGAACTTCCTTCCAATCCTCGTCGCTGACTGACATCGCTAAGCCGTTGCGATTAACTCCCGCATTGTTGATCAGCACATCGACTCCGTCGAACTTATCGATGATGTACGAGCACACGTCTTCGACCATGGCGGGATCACGCTGATCAAGCTTCACAGCAACGCAAACGCCAGAAGGATGAAGCTGGCGCGCTTCGCTTTCAACTTCCGCGGCGGCCGCTTCATCGGCTAGAAATGTGAACGCGACAGAATGACCAGCCTCGACCAAATCTAGTACAAGCCTACGGCCAAGCCCTCGAGATCCTCCGGTGACTAGGTACTTCAAAAAAACCTCCTAAACCGCGGTGTTTCGAACCAAAATAGACGCATTCAGCCCCCCAAACCCAAAAGTATTCTTCAAGAAGTGTTGAACTGGCCAGGTGACGGAACTATTCGCGCATACGTCGAGATCGATTTCAGAGTCAGGCTCATCGACATTTATAGTTGGATGCAACCGGCTAGCTCGCATTTGAAGGATAGCGCCAATCAATTCAACGATAGCTGAGCCACTCATAGTATGGCCTGTCATAGATTTTGTAGCATTAAGCTTAAGTTGGTTGGCATGATCGGCAAAGACGCGCTTAACAGCGCGAATTTCCGCGATGTCGCCTAGCGGCGTCGACGTGAAGTGCCCGTTGATATAGTCGATCTGGCTCGGCGAGACACCGCAGGCTTCGAGAACGCGGGTCATAGCTCTAACCTCGCCTTCTTCAGATGGTGTCGGTAGATAGCTTCCGTCGATACATGTTTCGACACCGAGCACTTCGGCGTAGATCTGGGCGCCTCTTCGCTCCGCGTGGCTAGCTTCCTCGATCACAATGGCGCCGCCGCCGTGCGCCGGCACGAAACCTTCGCGGCGTCTATCAAAAGGTCGGCTCGCTTTCTCCGGGCAGTCATTGAAGCTGTCTTGACTAATTGCGCCGATCAGCGCCATG
Organism: Methylobacterium sp. Leaf87; assembly: GCF_001422775.1. Classification (NCBI taxonomy): domain Bacteria; kingdom Pseudomonadati; phylum Pseudomonadota; class Alphaproteobacteria; order Hyphomicrobiales; family Methylobacteriaceae; genus Methylobacterium; species Methylobacterium sp. Leaf87. Next base: position 36,340 of record NZ_LMMI01000021.1, read on the forward strand.
GCGTGCATATCCATGGGTGCGAAATCCCAAACTGCACCCACAACGACCGCGGCGGGCGCGTCGTGCCACCTGATTTCATCCACCGCCGCGCGCAAGGCATAGGCACCCGTGGCGCACGCTGCGCCTACGAGCATCCCTGAGCCGCGTAGTCTGAGAGCGTCAGAGACGCATCCTATGTGTGTGGTGTCGTGTGAATGGATGGCATAGAGCGCGTCGATGTAATCTGGTTCTTCCTCAAACGTCTGCTGATTGGCGACGCGGTACCTGTTCTGTATGTTTTGTCCTCCAACGATCGCGCAAACGCGATCCGCGTCAATGTCACTACCAAATAATGAGGCGTCTCGCCATGCGTCTAAAGCTAAGAGGACTGAAAGACTCACCGACCAAGGCGCTTTAGCGATGATTTTACGCGACCGTTCTATGTAGTCTAGCGGAACACCGCTATCCGCGAGCGCGGCAAGCCTTGATTTGATGTTATAATCACCAAGGTCTCCGCCTATTTTGCTATAGATCCTGCTTGCGTCGAAGCTTTTCCATTTTGAGATCGCGGATTGTCCGGCAAGTAGCGCGTCCAGGTAACCAGTCAAGGAGTCTGATAGCGGCGTATTGACCGCCATACCAGTGACTACGACGCGCTTAGGAACTAGCGACATAGAACTCTCCCACGGTTAGGCAGCATAGGAGACCCTTCGCCCAGACTTGACCAACGAATGTACAAGTAATAGAATCTAATTCAAGAATAGCTACTTGAACTTCAAGGGTGTAACCCGGCCGGACAATGTGAAAGAAGGAAGCGTGGTGCAGGCGGGTAGCTCTAATCTGCGGAGTCGCCCCGATTTCTTCGTCCTGTTGATACAAAAGATTAGCGAGACAGACTGCTGTTTGACCAGCGGTTTCGACAAGCAGGACCCCGGGGTAGACCGGATCGCCGGGAAAATGTCCCTCGAAAATCGGATTGTCCCGCCTAACGACGTATTCTGCGCGAAGCCGCTGACCCAGCAGATCCGCTTCGAGAATTTTGTCGACGAGCAGGAAGGGATCGCGGTGGGGGAGCAAATCCGTGACAGGTCCCACGTCTATGCAATAGTTGTTGGCTGCGTCGCTTGCATGCGGCCAGATCTGCACGTTACGGGTTCGCCGAACGACTGCAATGACATGCTCAGGCCGCATGCGCCATATCCTTCAGAGCTACAGCGATTGCGGCGAAATCAGGCGCAGCTCCACTCTCACCATCAGTTTTTAGCTTCCTGTTAGAAACCCATTTCGACTGAAGGAGATTGTACAGGACGCGGCGCGGTCCAACTTCAATGAATACGGCATCAGGGTGCCGCGCCACGACCGCCTCAACCGATTGGCGCCAGAGCACGGGGCTATGAACGTGTGCCGTGAGGAGTTCAGTCAGAACCGCGGGCGAAGGATCCTCAATCGGAACCGCTGTCACGTTCGACAGGTAGAAGCCGCGCGCTTGACGCCAAGCCCCCCGCGCTAGGTGTTCACCGAACTTTTGTGCCACTCCGACGAACAGGCTCGAGTGCATTGGGATGTTGTGATCAATCACAACGCCCTGAACAAAGTATTCATCCTCCAAAATTTCGAGTGCGGCTTCGACGCCCTGTCGTGTTCCAGAGATTACATGCTGCGACGGCGAATTTTGATTTGAGATTTCGACTAGGCCAGCCTGCTGAGCTTTCGCAATGACAACCGATAAATCCTCTAGCGACAACGGGCCGACTGCGGCCATAAGTCCGGCCGGTCCGCAGTCGTATGCCTCCCCACGGTTAGCGACTAGCCGCAGAGCGTCTCCGAAAGAGAGCGCGCCAATTTCAACGAGGTGATTGTACTCGCCCAAGCTTAAACCAAGCGACGCCTTCGCATGGACTCCGTGAACGTTTAGCATCCGTGCATGAATATGGTTAGCTACGAATATTCCCGTTTGAACGTCGCGATTTGATTGGAAGAGCGTTGCACTCTCTGGGTTGAAACGCCGACGAATATCATCGTGCAAGACCTCCGATGCCTCGTCGAGGATATGACGACAATCACCCCCCATTTTCTCAAATTTTGAGAGCAGTGCGGGGCACTTTGACGACTGCCCAGGAAACATAAATACGACAGTCACGCGCCCCTCCAATTTATCAAGATGTCGTTAGGCTGACTTTTCGATGCGTAAATAACCGATCTCGTCGAGGTCGCTACGATACGTGATCGAGGAAATCTCATGGATCGGTATCTCGGTTGCGAAATCGCGAATTTGATGTTCGTCCCGGTATATAAGCCACCAATCCATGAGGGCTTCCATTGCGCCTGCGCCCAACGTCGAAGTGAGAAAATTGGGGATGATCAGCACACCATTGGGTTTCACCATCTCGAAAAGGCAGCGAGATACGCGGCGCGCCACGTCTTGCGGCAGGTAGTCGTACAAGCCAGCCGCGTAGACTAAGTCGAAGTGACCGATATCGTTGTCCATAGCCAAAAGACTGAAGGCCGATCCGCATAGGGTTTCTAAACCCGTGATGTGAGCGAAACGGTTTTTCGCAAAGGTGAGGCTTAACTCATCCTGGTCAAGGCCAACAATTCGGCAGGATTGACTGTTGAACTGAGTACGACACAATGCTAATTCTTGAAAATGACCGCAGGCAACGGCCAGCACAGAACCACCGGATGAACTATTTCCCACGGCGTCTATCTCGGCGGCGAAGAACTCACGTCGCCTTCTAACTGCTTCAGCCGGGCGCATGTTTACGAAGGGGTTGCAGTAGGTCTCGCCCGCTTCAGTGTCGGTGCGAAGATATTCAGCAGGGATCGGCTCGCGGTAAATAAAGTCTATAAGCACAGCGTCGCCTGGGTAACCGCGTGGCTTCAAGTAGCAGTGACGGACGAAAGGGCTTTGGTGTACCAAGGCTAATATCGGATGCTCCCTTGCGACGGAGATGCACCTTCGCCACCGGCTCTCCTCCATAGTGGCGCGAATGGACGCGAGCTCGCTGAATAGAAGATGCGACGCCTCTTCTACCGAGTTCAATTTGAACAGATCACCTGCTCGATTCAGGCAATCGTCAATGGCAGAAGCTTCTGCTGCTCCGTCAGGCGTAACGGCAGTTCCACTGGTCATCTTACTGCCTCGCTCAATTCGTCGAAGGCCGACTCATCAGCCGACAAGAAGTCGACAATGTCGGCTAGGAAATGGGCCGCTGTGGCGCCGTTGATGAGGGCGTGATCGAATCCGAGAACTAGTCGGCAGGAGCGCTTCCAAACGATCTCGTCCTTGTCGCCGCGATCCGGTACCCACTCGGGAGCCCCAATGAACAGGGTTGCCACACTGGGCAAGACCACCGCGGGCGTGGCGCTGATCACCCCGAACGTGGACATGTCGCTGATGATCAATGATACATTTGTGGCCGAAGCCAATCCCTCGGTGTTCGCGACAGCTGCCCGCATATCTGAGACCAAGGCCTGTAAATCTCGGGCGTCAGCGGCCAGCAGGGGCACAGTAGCAAGTTCGCCTTCCGGCAGCGCGACCGCAATGCCGAGGTTGGCCTGGAGACCTATCTGGTATCCACCCTGACGCGATCGAAGCGCTCGAAATTGGGGGTGGGCGACCATGCTCCTCGCGGTGGCCCAGGCAACAAGTTCCAATCCGCTCGGCTTGAGTTGTAAGCTCCTTGCTCTGCGTAATTTTTCCACACCGGACCAGTTGAGTTTCATTTCGATAGTAGCATGTGGGACAGACAGCGACTCATGGAGCAGTCGAGCGATAGCGCTCTGACGCGCCGTGAGGACGTGCTTGGGTGGGTGTGCTCCTCCTAGGACGTCCTCTCCCTCACCTTCAATGATCGCTCGATTTGGCTGTCTCCTTTGGCCTGTCCGGACCTGATCGCTTCGTCCAATAAGAACAGAGAATGGATGCTCTGCCAGCCTGTTCGTGTTGAGGTCGCGCTCGTGCTTCGGCGTCTGCTCCTCGGCGGTGCCAATAGCGATCATGGGGGTGCCAACGCGGAGTACGTCGCCTGGCCGGCAAAGTATCTCCCTGAGCGTCCCTGATTCGGGGCTCTCGATAGTCAGCGTCGCTTTGTCGGTTTCGACTTCCGCTAACGGCTGATCCTTAGCCACGGTGTCGTTCAGATCCGCAAGCAATTGAACGACACGAACTTCCTCGATGCCCTCGCCCAGCCGGGGCACGGCGACCACTACCCGCCTCATGTTAATGCTCCATAACGCGTTTCACCGCGTGAAGGATGTCAATGACGCTTGGGAGTACAGCTGCCTCAAGCGCAACGTGGAAGCCGACGTGTACGTCGCCGCGAGACACGTGTTGAGGCGGGGCGAACATCGCGTCCCAGGTCTTTGCATCACCCATAAGTTCCGTGATAATATTCTGCCCGAAGCTACAGGTCCGATTATCTTCCTGCACTACGATGAGACGACCGGTTCTGCGGACACTTGCGTGGATAGTTTTCCAGTCGCAAGGAACAATAGAACGAAGATCGATGACCTCGACGCTTATGTTTTGGAATGAAGCAATCCGTGCTGTTTCGATTGCCAGCTCTACTGTGTTGCCCCAGGCTAGGATGGTGACCTCGTCGCCGGGGACACAGACTCGCGCTTCTCCAATCCGCAACGGATCATCTCCGGCAACAGGCTGACGTATGCGAAGGAGGTGCTTGGGTACGAGGAATAGAACGGGATCATCGCCATAGGCCGAGGCACGTAGCATCGCGGCGGCGTCAGTAGGCGTACTAGGCATCACTACCTGGAGACCTGGCGCATGAGCGAACCAAGCCTCATTGGTCTGACTGTGCCAGGGACCACCCGAGGGAAGATATGCTCCGCAGGGAGCAATAATCGTCAATGGGCACGACCACTTACCTACCGTCCGCCATCTCAACGTGGCAATCTGATTTACAATTTGGTTGAACGCAGGACCGACAAAATCGATGAACTGAAGCTCCACGACGGGGCGGAAGCCCGCAATGGCGAGTCCAGCGGCGGCCCCGGCAATCGTCGCCTCAGCTAAAGGTGAGTTGAAGACGCGCTGCGGATATCGCGTTGAAAGACCTTTGGTTAGCCCAAATACTCCTCCTTTAGGATCCTCCACATCTTCGCCAAACAGCAAAATGCGGTCGTCTGTATCGAGCATGCTGCCTAGCGTTTCGTTGATCGCCTGTAGCATCGTGGCGCTGCTGCTTGGCTTCAAGCTTGGAGTAAACTCCCGAAGAGGTCGAGCAGAGAAAGTGTGCTCGAAAGCAGTCAAAGGATCGGGATCGGCGGCACAGAAAGCATCTTCATAATCTTTATCGATACAATGCGCGGCATCGCTAATTTCTGAGTTGCACTGCTCGCGAGTGAGGGTGCCTGCCTCAATAAGCTGACGGCTCAAAGCTTTGATTGGGTCGCGCTCTTCTGCGAGAGCCAGTTCCTCGGGCGTCCGATAGACTCTATGGTCGTCTGACAAAGTATGAGAGTAAAGCCTGTCGACCTCCGCCCAGACGACAGTAGGACCTCTACCAGATCTCGCTTTCCGGGCCGCATTTTCGAACGCTCTGTCGACGGCGCTCGTCTCCCGGCCATCAACATTGACGCAATGTTCGCTGGATAAGCTCTTCAGAGTATAAGGATTAAGTTTTTTAGTTGGAGTGCTGATTCCGTATCCGTTATCTTCTACAAGAAATATTATCGGCAGCCTCAGCTGGATAGCGAACGAAATAGCCTCGTAATACTCTCCCTCGCGCGTTGTAGCGTCGCCAAGGCTGCAAACGACTAAGTTCGAAGAACCATCGAGTTGCAGGGCCCACGCGACGCCCGCCGCAGGAAGGCACTGCATCCCTGTTGGAGATCCACACGAAACGACATTTCGTGCCCGATCACTGAAGTGACTGGACAACTGCCTTCCACCGCAGCTTGACTCGGCTTTCGCAAAAAAGGCCAGCGCAAGTTCCCGATTCGGGACGCCGAGAGCCAACATGATTGCGCGGTCGCGATAATGCGGGAAGACATAATCGCCCGGTCGGATATGCCTTACCAATGCGGCGAGAGCTTCATGGCCTGCGCCCGGTAGCTGAAACGCCGCCTTACCTTGACGAAAATATATACCCTCGCGGCGATCGCCCGCACGCGAGGCCGCCATGAGCCGCAAAAGCTCTAATGTCAATGTTTCACCCAATTCTAAGTATGTTGGAATCGGAGCCTAAGGGTGTTCTGCAATGAGAGCAGCGCCATCCTATGTTTTTTGCGCAGATTCGCCGACAGCAATGGCAGCTTAGCTTACAAGAGTTGGCGCGAGCTGTTCATTTTTGGCGGATTTGATCCTGTAAAGGTTAGTCGGCGGCGCAATAGCAAAACTCATCTGATTACCCCTTTACAGCTCGGCAGAGCAGGTTTGGATGCTCGCTCAATGCACTCTTCTGGGGCAGCTTAACCGATCATAAATCCTGTTGGGTAGTGCAAATTTAGCACTTGGATCCCGTTTCTTCTCGTCGGTTAACGCATGGAATTTATCAATATTTCAGGCTGAGATCACAAATAGAAAATATAATTTAGTTTTTTTATTATCTGTCATTTCTCTGATAAACAGTTGCTGATATATATCTCAGCTAACTACGTCGTACGGTTGCGGGAGCATAATTGTTACCGCAGATGCGTCCGGTGGCTGTGCGGGCACAACAAAAAGGTGAGCTGCAGGCCAACCCATAACATCACAAAAGCTGTGTTTGATGATGTTTGATATCAAGCTAAGTCCTTGCTGTTGCTGATTTTGTTCCAGGCCTCGCCCTTTCAGGCAATTGGAAACAGCATGCTTTGTCGCTGATCCGCACAAAGCATGAGGTTCTAATGAAGCAGGCTAGGGTGCCTACCGAGGCGGAGTTCCGGCGGCTTGCAGCGGTGGTGAGTCAGGGCAAATACGGGCCTCGCAACCGAATGGCCCTCATGCTGAGCTACTTGGCCGGGCTACGCGTGGGAGAGATTGCATCCCTCAGGTGGGGTGACCTCGTCGAGGGCGACGGGAAGGTTCGCGAGCAACTGCGGCTCAGCGCGGCCGTCACCAAGGGGGGCCACGCGCGAGTGGTGTTCCTGAACGTTCGGCTCCGCAAGGAGGTGGAGCAGTACCGAAGCAGCCTCGCTCAGCCCCCTACCCTGCTGCAGCCGGTGCTGATCACTCAGAAGCGCTCGGCGTTCAGCGCGAACACGCTGTGTCAGCTTATGCGAGGCTGGTACGACCTAGCGGGTTTAGATGGCGGATCGAGCCACAGTGGCCGGCGATGGTTCATCACGCGCCTGGCCCACGCCGGTATCTCGCCCAAGGCCATTATGATGCTCGCCGGGCACCGCCATCTCTCGACCACGCAGCGCTACATCGACGTCAACGATGAGATGATGCGCGCTGCCGTGGAAATCCTCTGACCCCCACGGCAGCTTATCGCTCGGTAATGTTCTCGACTGCCGCTCAGGCCGCCTCCGCCATTGGAGCCGGGCTGGGAGCATCCATCGCGCGCATGTAGACGTCGGGGAGCGTCTCGTGCTCGTCCCGCTCGTCCTGATCCAGCTTGCGCAGCTTGAGAATCTCCTTGAGGATCTTCACGTCCAGGCCCTCGCCCTTGGCCTCCAGGAAGATTTCCTTCTTGGCTTCCATGAGGTCCTTGATCTCTTCCTCAACCTTCTCCACGCGCTCGATGATCGAGCGGATACGGTCGCCGGCAATCCCAACGGTGTCGATGGTGTCGGACATGCTGTCTCTTCAGCGAATGCAGGCCCGCAACCTCGCGGGTTTGGGTAAGCGAGAGGTTAAGGTGAGGCATCGGATGCGCGTAGATTCACCGGCCAGAAGGGAGACGTCGCGCGCTGCTGTCGTTGCGGTTCGAACCTCGGCTGTTACATGGCTTTGACTCCTAGGCGATAGGGTTGCGCAAGGCTGACTCACGCAGGCGCTCCGTTCGGGGCCGACTTTGGTTGGAACGGATCATCAACGTGAGCCTGCGGTGGATCTTCGTGACGGCGGGCGGGATCCTGGCCGGTTTGGCTCTGATCAACGCCTCCGCTCAGCATCGTGGCCGGCAAGATCGAAGTGTGTATTTGGGCCGGCTCGCAGCCAGGCAGGTTCGAGTCAACGGCCGGACCATGCATGCCCGCGTCTCGATTGACGCCGTACCGGATGACCGCCTGCCCGTGATCCTGGTGCACGGGCTTAGAATGTCGAGCCGCTACATATGACCCCGCTCTTGAGATATCTCGCCCCTCATTTCCGGGGTTACGCGCCAGACCTGCCTGAATTCGGCGCTAGCGAAAAGCCTCGACAAGCGCTTACGGTTCGCGAACTCACGGATGTAGAACACTGACGCTGCCTTAGAGTCCGTCCGATAAGTCATGACGCTCGGCCCAGCCTTCGGACGAGGATCATGATGGCGGCGGCGTAGAGGAAGGCCTGAGCTGAGGCGAGGGTCGCTTCCGG
>NZ_LMMI01000022.1:0-44249 GCF_001422775.1 Methylobacterium sp. Leaf87
CTGAAGGTCACAGGTTCAAATCCTGTCCCCGCAACCAACATCACAACAACAAACCAAAAGCCCCCAACCTCACGGTCGGGGGCTTTTCGCTGTGCCAAGGAGCCCGTCCCATTGCCGAGTCGCCAGACCTCCTCGTTCCTCGTCCGCATCAGGAGGAGGCGGCTCGGACCATCCTAGAGGCGCGGGCCGACAGGAAACCCGGTTTCCTGCTCGGAGACATGACGGGGCTGGGAAAGACCCTGTCGGTGTGGAGCGCCCTGGCGCGCATGCCTGAATCCGAGATCCTCATCGTCTGCCCGAAGGGCGCCATGCCGCAATGGCGGCGGACCATCGCGCAGGCGGGCCTGGCGCCAAAGGCCGTGACGCTCATCAATTACGAGCGCACCAAATCGCTCATGGCTCCCCCGGCCACGAGCACGAAACGGTCGACACGGGCGAAGAACAACGAACTCGCCAAACGCGGGGTCCTGAAACGGACCTGGCCCCTCGTCGTCTTCGACGAGAGCCACCGCCTGCGCAATCCGACGGCCCAACAGAGCCTGGTCTGCCGCCAGATCGCGGAAGCTGCCACCTTCACGGTCTATCTCAGTGCCACCGCGGGTCAGGCGCCGCACGAACTGTCCTATCTCGGCCGACTCCTCGGGGCTGCCGCCGGCTCGCCCTGCGAGACCCTGGCCGACTTCCGCATCCTCCTGCGAAGCCTCGGCATCGGTGGGGCGAAGGGCCGGTGGGTCAATTGGAGCTGGACCGCCAATGCGCGCGACTGCGCCGTGATGGCGGATCTTCTCTATGGGGGATCGAAGGCCATCGGCCTGCGCCGGCGTCCGGGCGACATCGCCGGTTGGCCCGAGGTGCAGCGTGAGCTCGCCGCCACCGCCCTCGATCCAGCGGCGCGCCGGCTCTACGATGCCAACTGGCGGGAGTTTCGCCGGGCCTGGGGCCTGCTCGGCGGGAGCGGCCGCCGCCCGGCCGGGTGGGCGGCCGATCTGCGCTTTCGGCAGAAGGCCAGCCTTCTGCGCGTCGACGGCACGGCGGATTTCGTCGAGACCTTGCTCGAAGCCGGCCAGGCTGTGGCGATCTCCGTCGCCTTCCTGGAAACGGGCGCCGCCCTCAACGAAATTCTAGCCCGACGCGGCTGGCGTGTGGGCAGCATCGACGGAACGCGGGACGCCGGGACGAACGAGAGCGAACGGGTGGCATTCCAGTCCGGCGCACGCGACGTCATGGTCTTCACCGTCACGGAATCGATCTCGCTCCACCGCAACGAGATGGCGGGGGGCGAGGCGGTGCGTGCCCTCGTCATCCACGACATGCGCCACAGCGCGATCCAGGTCGCACAGATCGAGGGCCGCTGCCATCGCGACGGGGAGCAGGCGACGATCTACTACGCGTTCGCGGAAGCCACGGTGGAGGAAGCCATCGCCGGTACGGTCCTACGCCGCATGAGAGCCATGGACGCGATGGCCGGCGAGGACACGGCGCTGCTCGATGCGATTGCGGTCCTCATCGAACGGTCCCCCGAGCCTTGCGACCTCTGATCTCTGTTTCCGACCGATGCGAATTCCGAGCGCTTTCCGAGACTGGCTTCGACGCTTCCGGCGAAACGTCGTCCGATGAACCGGATCGGCGAACGACGTTGCGGACAAGTCCGCAGGCAGTCGTTGGCCGGGTCGGCTTTCGCCAGAATCGGATTCCACTTTGCCGAGCGATGCCGTAAGGCGAGCCCATGTCAGACTTGGAAGCTCTTCTCGACCGCCTGAAGAATGCTCAGCGCGATCTCATCCTGGACGCTGCGAAAGTCGCCATGTTGCCACCCGACAGCATGTTGCGCCGGATCGCCGATCTGGAGAATACCATCGCGGCCGTCGAGGCGCTCATCGATGAACAGCGTCACGCCCGCGCCTGACCGTCGGGTCCTGGAGACGCCGGACGGTCGCTACATCGTCGTGCGGGGACGGCTTTGGCGGCGGGCCCGGCCGGATCTGCCCGCAGATGTCCGCGATCGTCTCGTGCACGGTCTCATGGATGCCCGGCGTGCGGTGAAGGCCGGCCGAAAGGGCGACGACGCGGCCGCCGTCGCGGACGCCCGAGCGGCCGTCGATCGCGCCAAGCGAGGTCTCGGCGAGCGTGGGCCGGTCTGGTGGACGGATGGGGCGCCGGATCTCAACCGCCGCCTCGCGCGCAACACGCCTTACGCGGACTGGTACGCCGGCCAAGATGAGACGGCATAGGGCGGGAGCGGACCGCGGGCATCGTTTTGGTGCAGCCCGGACTGGACCCGGGGCGAGGCATCACCTATATTCCAAGTGCGGTTGATGACCGGTTCATAATAACGTTTCAGGACCCGGAGGGCAGTACTCCGGCGCCTCCACCAAAAGCCCATCGCGGGACATCCGGGTAGCGTTGGGCTTCTGATGGGGGCGAAATAGGATCGACTGGGCGGTAAAGGGATCGCGAGTTCAGTCTCACTTCGGTGGGATACGATGCGACTGTCGGTAAGGTTTCGACCGGTTTGGCGTAGGTAACCCCTATTCCAGGCATCTGACCAAAACTCTAAATGCCAACGATAACGTTGTCATGGATGCCCGCCTCGCGGCGTAAGCATCTTGCGGTAGGGTAACCGTCGAAACAGAACCCGGGGCTTCGGCTCCGGGACCCATCTTTCTCCTTGCAGCCCTGTCAGCATCCGGATCGCACGAAGTGCGGTGCGGTTCTTTCGCGTGCGTGGCGCGACCGGGGGTTCGGTCACGAAAAACGCCCCGCGACGGATCGCGGGGCGTTGTCTTTCACCGAAGCGGCGCGAACCTTAGACGGGGTTCGACGGGTATGCCCGAACGCGGGTCCGTCCGTCGGCAGCGCTCGGAAGTGCGCTCGGATGCGCGGCGGAAGCGGCTTGCGGTGCCGTCCAACCCTCGGCGCGCCAGCCCTGAGCGCGCTCGTCGATGTCGATGGAGCCATGCTCCTCGAGAACGTCCATGACGGTCGCCGAGCGGGTCTCGTCCGCGCGCACCGTCACGAGGGTGCCGCCGCGGCGCACGCCCTCGGAATAGGTGTGCGCATCCGTCTCGCTCAGGCCCGCACCGGTGAGACCACCGGCCAGACCGCCCGCTGCCGCGCCTATTCCGGCACCCGTGAGGGTGGCGACGAGCCAGCCGGCCGCGACGACGGGGCCGACGCCCGGTATGGCGAGCAGACCGAGACCGGTGAGGAGGCCGGCGGCACCGCCCAGGACCGTACCGACGGTCGCGCCGGTACCGGCGCCGGTGGCCGCGCTCTCCGTCGTGTCGGTGTGGCCGGTCGTGGTCGCGTGCGTACCGACGCGTCCGCTGTGGCGATCGCCCTCGTTGCTGCCGACGATGCTGATGTCGCTGTGGGGAATGCCCTGCGCTTCGAGCTTGGCGACGGCGGCGCTCGCATCATCGTAATTGTCGTAGAGGGCCGTGATGGTCTGGTGTGCCATGGTGGACTCCTGTTCGGATCGTGAAGGATTGGTCGAGGTCGCGCTTACTGCGCGGCGACGTTGCCCTTGAAATCGACGCCGACCTTGACGGGCTTGCCGTCGAGCATCGCGTTGGCGCGCCAGATGCCCTTCTCGTCCTTGGTCAGACCTTTGACGTCCTTGTACCCGGCTTCCGTGAGGCGGTGATGCGTCTGGGCCTCGGTGAAGCTGTTCGCGCCCTCTTCGAGCTTCGCACCCGTGGCGGCGTGGGCCGTTCCGGGCTTGGTGGCATCGGGCTTGTCGGTGTTCGGCCGGGTCACGGCCTCCTGGCCGCCGGACGTGGCGCTGGACTTGGCGTCGGGGGCGGGAGTTCCGGTCACGGTGGTCTGGGCCAAGGCCGGGCCGGCGCCGAGGACCGTCAGGATAGCGAGGGTTTGCAGGGTCCGGTTCACGGTATTCTCCTTGAGCTGAGGACCCAATCAATCAACGGGATCGCCCAATCGTTCCGCTTGCAAAGCGATTGGGTCAGTCTTGATCGCTACGATGCATGCGCTTGACCGGACGTCGTTCGCCGGCTCACCGTAGCGATCGGGCCTAATCCGACTTGGATACGAAAAACCGTCCCCCGCCGAATGAACCTGATCCTTCCCGATACGGTGGCTTTGCTGTGCCGAGCACCCGAGCGCGGCGGCGGGCGTCCGAGCGGATCAGGATGCGGCGTCCGATCCCTCTACGTCCTGCGGCATGGCTTCGTCGCCGGCGAGTCCCGCCGGGTGCTCCACGGGCGGAAACATCTCGGACAGGCCCTGGGCGACGCCGTAGGTCACGGGATCGAAGGCGGCGGCACCGCAATAGAGAAGGGAATTGGTTTCGTTCACGGACCGCTTGCTCCCGGGGCGATCTCTCCCATCGCGGCGATCCATTCGCCGGGAGAGATGAGTCACAGGGACGTTCAAGTCGTCAGATGCCAATCGTTTCCCATGTTCCAATAAAAAGTCGTCGGTGTGGCCTTGCATGCCGCCTTGCGCTCCCGCCTCACGACGGATGCATCGAGGGTCTATCGGTGGCGGGAAGAGCTATATCCGGAGTCCGGCCGTCGGCCCTCCCGACCCGCCGGAGGAATTCGCCCGATCGGCCTCAGACGATCCTAAGCATTCGCGACAAACCCCACGAATCGGTGGGAACTGTTCAGATTGAGGATCCGTTAACGGCTCATCCCAGCGTGCAGCGGGGATTGACAACGAGAGCCGAATTCCCATGACCCGAGCCCGGCCTTTCGTGCGTGGCGCCGCTGCCGCCACCCTCCTCGCCAGCCTGTGCCTCGCCCTGCCGAGGCCCGCCTTCGCGGCCGATGACGGATTGGGCGGCCTGTTCCAACGACTGTTCCAGCCGAGCCCGCCCGCGGCGGTGCAACCCGTGCCCGCACCGGACACCCTGGGCGCGCGTCAGACGGATGTCCGCCGTGCCGCCCGGGCCCTGAACAGGCGGCCACGCCCGATGACGCGCTACGCCGCCCTGCCGAAGGCAGAACCGCTCAAGCTCCACGTCGGCGACCGCCAAGTGCCCCTGGACATGAGCGCGGGTGCCGCCGCCGCGTTCATGAAGGATCCGACCTTGCGACCCGGCGACATCGTCGTTCTGAAGGACGGCGTGAAGGTGTTCACCGGCGATCCGGACAAGCGCCACGCGGCGCGCGATTTCGAGAGCATCGGGCGGTCCGCCTTCATCGACAGGCATACCCGGACGTTGCTCTCCGCCATGGTGATGCCCGCCGGAGCGATCCCGGCCGCGGAAGCCCGGCGGATGACGGCCCAGGCACGCAAGGTTTCGCCGACCGCCGTCGCCCCGGTCCAGGCCGAGACGGCGTCCATGCGCATCATCTCGCCGTGGATCGTCGCGACCTCGAACTGATCGTCAGGCGTCGGCGGCGGCGCGATCGAGGAGCCACGTCACCGGTCCGGCGATGCGGGCCGCCGGCAGGTCTTCGCCATCGGCGAGGCGCTCGAGCGGTCGTCGCTTGGACGCCCCCGTGACCAACACCAGAACATGCCGCGCGGATGCGAGGGCCGGGAAGGTCAGGGTGATCCGGGGAACGAACGGGGCGAGGCCCGCCTCCGGCACCGGAGCGACCCAGGCGCCGCTTTCCTCGACGGCCGGTTTGCCCGGGAACAGCGAAGCGGTGTGCCCATCCTCGCCGAGGCCGAGGAGAACGAGGTCGAACAGGGGGCGGTCGGGATCGAGGGTCTCGGCTCCGTAGAACGCCTTCAGTACCGATTCATAGGTGGCGGCGTCGGCCTCCAAGGCACCCCCCGTGGGGATGGGATGGAGGTGCCCGGGCGGGATCGGCGCATCCCCGAATGCGTCCTGGGCGGCGCGGACATTGCTCTCCGGATCGTCCCACGGCACGTGCCGGTCGTCCCCGAAGAACCAGTGCAGGCGCGCCCAGGGGAGGGCGTCCGCATACTCGGGGCGAGCCAACAGGGCGTAGAGGCGCTTCGGCGTCGAACCGCCCGAGAGGCAGACGGCGATGGCCCCCTCGGGCGATGCTTCGCAGAGGGCGACGAACCGGTCCGCCGCCGCCCGTGCCACGGCGTCCGCATCGGCGAGAAGGTCTGCATCGTCGGGCAGGGGGATCATCGCGGCTCCTCGTTTCGGAAGGTCTCGGCGCGTCGATCGAAGGGGATGCGGTGCGGCCCCTATTTCGGCTCCTGGTGTCCGCCGAACCCCTTGCGCATGGCGGACAGCAGCTTGTCGGCGTAGCTCGCATCCTCGCGGGAGCGGAAGCGGGCGTAGAGGGCCGCCGAGAGGACGTTGGCGGGCACGGATTCCTCGATGGCCGCATTGAGGGTCCAGCGACCTTCACCGGAATCGGCAACGAAGCCCGAGAAGTTCGACAGGCTCTCGTCACCCGCGAGTGCCCCGGCCGTGAGGTCGAGGAGCCAGGACGAGACGACGCTGCCGCGGCGCCACACCTCGGCGATGTCGCCGATGTTGAGGTCGAAGCGCTGGCCCTCGGGGAGGTCCGTCGAGTTCGCATGCTTGAGGATGTCGAAGCCCTCGGCATAGGCCTGCATTAGGCCGTACTCGATACCGTTGTGGATCATCTTGACGAAGTGGCCGGCGCCGCTCGGGCCCGCATGGATGTAGCCGTCCTCGGCGCGGGCATCGCGCCCCTCGCGGCCGGGGGTCTTCGGGATGGTGCCGGGGCCCGGCGCCAAGGTCTTGAAGATCGGATCGAGGCGCGCGACGGCCGCGGCGTCGCCGCCGATCATCATGCAATAGCCGCGCTCCAGGCCCCAGACGCCGCCGGAGGTGCCGACATCGACGTAATGGATGCCCTTCGGCTTCAGGTCGGCGGCGCGGCGGATGTCGTCCTTGTAGAACGAATTGCCGCCGTCGATGATCACGTCGTCGGCGGCCATGAGGCCGGCGAGGGTGGCGACCGTGCCCTCCGTGACGGCGCCGGCCGGCAGCATCACCCAGGCGGTGCGCGGCCCATCGAGCTTGCCGACGAACTCTTCCAGGCTCGCCGCGCCGGTAGCGCCTTCGGCGACGAGGGCCGCCACGGCCTCCGGACTCTGGTCGAACACCACGGCCGTGTGCCCGTCGCGCAGCAGCCGGCGGACGATGTTTCCGCCCATCCGGCCGAGGCCGATCATGCCGAGTTGCATGGGTGATCTCCGTCGCGTGAGGAACGCGGGGCGCCGAGGCCCCGCGCCGAAACAACCAATAGAAGGCTCTTCATCACCGGCGCCGTCATTCCGGGGCGCCAGAGGCGGACCCGGAATGACGCAGCGCTGGAACGTCGAACTGCCCGCCCTACGCCAAAGCCGCCTTCAGCGCGGCGGCGATGCGCTTCAGGCCGGCCTCGACGTCGCCGCCCCTGATGTGGACCCGCAGGGCCCGGCGGCCCCGTTCGGCGAGCACCGCAAAATCACCCCGCGCCTGGGCCGCCACCACGGTGCCGAAACCGAGCTTGCGCCCCGGGATCGACAGGTCCTCCGACGGGTCCGCGGTGATCTGGAGGAAGACGCCAGTGTCGGGCCCGCCCTTGTAGGCCTGCCCCGTGGAGTGGAGGAAGCGCGGGCCGAATTCGAGGCAGGTGGCGAGCCGGGTCTTGTCGCGCAGCGCGACGCGGGCATCCTGCAGGATCGCGTGATGCTTCGGGTTGCGCGCCACGTAGGCGAGCAGGGCGACGTAATCGCCGGCCTTGGTGCGGGCGAGGTGCGCCTTCAACGCCGCGTCGAGACCTTCGCCGGCCTGGGGCAGGGCTTCGGCGTTCTTCGCATCGGCGTAGAGCGCGAGGGTGTCGTCGGAGAAGAGCGGCGTCTCGGCGGGCAGGGACCCGCTCGCCTCGGCGGCGTCGAACAGCTTCTTCGTCTCGATCTTGCTCGCTTCCACGTCGGGCTGGTCGAACGGATTGATGCCCAGCATCGCGCCGGCCACCGCCGTGGCGATCTCGAAGCGGAAGAACTCCTGCGGCAGCTGCTCCTCGTTCGCCAGGGTGATGTGGACGACGGGATGGCCCTCGCGCTCGAGGTTGCGCACGGCCTCGTCCTGACGGGCGTCGGCCCGGCTGTCGAGGCGCAGGTACACGAAGATCCGGTCGAGGCCGTAGACGGCCGGCACGTCGACGGGCTCGCCGTCGATGGGGATCAGGCCCTTGCCGTCCTTGCCGGTGGATTCGGCGATGAGCTGCTCGGCCCAGGCGCCGAAGGTGTCGATCCCCGGGGAGGCGATGAACGTGACCTTGTCGCGCCCGGCTGCGAGCGCGGCGGCCCCGAGCGCCGTTCCGAGGAGGACGCCGGGGTTCTGCGCCGGCGGCACGGCCGGTCCGCAGGAGCGGACCATGGTGCGGGCGGTGTCGAGGAATGCCTTCACGTCGATGCCGGAAGCCGCCGCTGGCACGAGGCCGAAGGCCGAGAGCACGGAGTAGCGTCCGCCGATCTGCTTCACGCCGTAGAAGATCTTGCGGAAGTTGTCGGCCTTGGCCGCCGCCTCCATGGCCGAGCCGGGATCGGTCACGGCGACGAAATGCGCTCCGGCGCGTTCGCCCACCGCCGCCTTCATCCGGCCGAGGAAGTAGTCGCGGAAGACGTTGGGCTCCAGGGTGGAGCCGGACTTCGAGGCGACGATGAACAGCGTCGTCTCGAGGGTGATCGCGGCCTCGGTCTCGCGCACCTGATCCGGGTCGGTGGAATCGAGGATGCGTAAGCGTGGGAAGCTCTCGCGTGTGCCGTAGGTCTCGGCCAGCACCTCGGGGCCGAGGCTCGACCCGCCCATGCCGAGCACCACCACGTCGGTGAAGCCGGTCTGGCGCACGTCGTCGGCGAAGGCGGCGTAGTCGGAGACGCGGGCGAGCTCGTCCTCGACGATGCGCAGCCAGCCGAGCCAGGTGTCCTCGTCGGCATTCGACCACACGGTCTTGTCGTGGGCCCACAGGCGGCGGATGGCGCCGGACGCGCGCCAGGCTTCCACGGCCTTCTTGGCTTCCGCCGCGATGGGCTCGGGGAGCACCAGGGTCTGGCCGTCGAGCTTGGGCCCGAGGAAGTCGATGCGCTTGCCCGCGACCGCGCCGAGGAGCTTGTCTGCGGCGTCGATGAAGAGCTGCACGCCCTCGTCCACGAGCTGGTCGCCGACCGTCTCGATGTCGATGCCGGCACGGGCCAAACCGTCCATCACGGCCTTGGCCCCAGGAACGTCGGTCTCGATGGCGGCCTTCACGGTGCCGTGATCGCGAAAGGCGTCCATGGTGGCCGGCGGCATGGTGTTGACGGTGTCTGGGCCGATGAGCTCCTCGACGTAGAGCACGTCGGAATAGGCCTTGTTCTTCACGCCCGTCGACGCCCACAGCAGGCGCTGCGCCTTCGCGCCCCTGGCAGCGAGGCCCTGCCATTTCGGCTCGGCGAAGACCGCCTTGTAGCGCTGGTAGGCGAGCTTGGCGTTGGCGATGGCGACCTTGCCCTTGAGAGCCTCCAACGCGGCCTTCTCATCCGCGCCTTCCGTGGCGGCGATCCTGTCGTCGAGGGCCTTGTCGACGGCCACATCGATGCGGCTGATGAAGAAGCTCGCGACGCTCGCCACCTTCGAGACGTCGCCGCCCTTGGCGCCGAATTCCTCCAGGCCGTCGATGAAGGCGCGGGCCACGGCCTCGTAGGTCTCCACCGAGAACAGCAGGGTGACGTTGATGCTGATGCCGTCGGCGGTCAGCGCCCGGATCGCCGGGATGCCCTCACGGGTCGCCGGCACCTTCACCATCAGGTTGTCGCGCGCCACCGTCTTGTGGAGCCGCCGGGCCTCGGCCAGGGTCTCGTCGGTGTCGAGGGCGAGGTAGGGCGAGACCTCGAGGCTGACGTAGCCGTCGGCCCCGTCGCTCGCCTCGTAGACCGGCCGAAGCACGTCGGCCGCCGCCTGGATGTCGGCGATGGCGCAGCCCTCGTAGAGGTCGATGACCCGGGCGTCCCCCTGGTCCATCACCGATTTGAGGGCGGCATCGTATTCCTGCGAGCCGCCGATGGCCTTCTCGAAGATCGACGGGTTCGAGGTCACGCCGCGCAGGCCGTCCTCGTCCACCAGGGCCTTGAGCTTGCCGTCGAGGACGAACCCGCGGGCGACGAAGTCGAGCCACACGGCCTGGCCCTGTTCGGGGAAGAGAGCCTTGAGCGGATTCATGGAAACTCCTCGTCGTCCGTCGCGGTGCGTGGCGCTCACGCGGGGGAGCGCCGTTCAGCCATCGTGTCGGGATGCGCGCCCCTCCAACGAGGGGAGCGCATCCCACCTTCGAGAAACCCCCGAACCCTACTTCTTGTGCCGCGCGATCTGGTCGCGTGCGGCCTGAAGCACCTTCTCGGGGGTGAAGCCGAACTTGGCCTGCAGGTCCTTGATCGGCGCCGAGGAGCCGAAGGTGTGCATGCCGATGATCGTGCCGGCGGAACCGGCGTAGCGGTCCCAGCCGATGACCGAGCCCTGCTCGACGGCGACCCGCGCCAGCACGTCCGGGATGAGGACGGAGTTGCGGTAGGCCTCGTCCTGGCGCTCGAACAGGTCCCAGGACGGCATCGAGACCACGCGGGCCTTCACGCCCTCGGCCTTGAGGGCCTCGTAGGCGCCGACGCAGAGTTGCACCTCGGAACCGGTGCCGATGAGGATCACGTCGGGCGTGCCTTCACAGTCGGCGAGCACGTAGGCGCCCTTGGCGGTTCCGGCGGCGCTCGCATACTGCGAGCGGTCGAGGGTCGGCAGGGGCTGGCGGGAGAGGGCCAGCACCGCCGGCTGGTCCTTCAAGCCCATGATCACCCGGTAGGCTTCCGCGACCTCGTTGGCGTCGGCCGGGCGCAGGGTGACGAGGCCGGGGATCGCCCGCAGGGTGAGGAGCTGCTCCACCGGCTGGTGGGTCGGCCCGTCCTCGCCGACCCCGATGGAATCGTGGGTGAAGACGTGGAAGACCGGCAGCTCCATCAGGGCCGCGAGGCGGATGGGCGGGCGCATGTAGTCGGCGAAGACCAGGAAGGTGGCGCCGTAGGCGCGCAGGCCGACGAGGCCGAGGCCGTTGACGATGGACCCCATCGCATGCTCGCGCACGCCGAAATGGATGTTGCGGCCGCCCGGCTCGAACGGCGTCAGGGTGCCGGCGCCCTCGAATTCGAGCTTGGTCTTGTTCGACGGGGCGAGATCGGCCGAACCGCCGAGCAGGTGGGGCACGTTCTTCGCGATGGCGTTGAGGACCTTGCCCGACGATTCGCGCGTCGCCATGCCCTTGGCGTCGGCCGGGAAGACCGGGATGTCGCGGTCCCAGCCCGCGGGCAGGCGGCCGGCGTGCAGGGCGTCGATCTCCTCGGCCAGCGCCGGCTCGGCGGCCTTGGCCTGCCCCATGAACCGTTCCCAGTCGGCGAAGAGCGCCGCGCCCCGCTCGCCGATGCCGGCCTGGAAGTTTTCGCGCACCCCCTCGGGCACGAGGAACTGCGCGTCCTCGGGCCAGCCATAGGCGCGCTTGGCTCCCCGGGCCTCCTCCTCGCCCAGCGCGTCGGAATGGGCCTTGGAGGTGTTCTGCTTCTTCGGGGCGCCGAAGCCGATGATCGAGTTGACGACGATGAGCGTCGGCCGGTCACTGGATTGGAGGAAGGTCTCCAGGGCCCCCGAGATCGCGTGGACGTCGTTGGCGTCGGCCACCCGCAGCACCTGCCAGCCGTAGCCGAGGAAGCGTGTCGCGACCTCCTCGGAGAAGGCCAGTTCCGTATGCCCTTCGATCGTGATGGTGTTGTTGTCGTAGATCCAGCACAGGTTCGACAGGCGCAGGTGCCCGGCGATGGAGGCGGCCTCGGAAGCGACGCCCTCCATCAGGTCGCCGTCCGAGCAGATCGCGTAGACGTTGAAGTCGAACAGCGGCAGGTCGGGCCGGTTCAGGGTCTCGCCGAGGAAGCGCCCGCCCATGGCCATGCCGACGGAGTTGGCGACCCCTTGGCCGAGCGGCCCGGTGGTGGTCTCGACGCCGGTGGTGAAGTGGTATTCCGGGTGGCCCGGCGTCTTGCTGTCGAGCTGGCGGAAGTTCTTGATGTCGTCGAGGGACACCGCCGGCTCGTTGCCGCCGTCGGTCTGGGCGACGCCGGCGAGATGCAGCAGGCCGTAGAGCAGCATCGAGGCGTGGCCCGCCGAGAGCACGAAGCGGTCGCGGTTGGGCCAGTGCGGATGCGCCGGATCGTAGCGCAGGTACCGGTTCCACAGGGTGTAGGCCACGGGCGCGAGCGCCATCGGGGCGCCGGCATGGCCGGAATTCGCCTTCTGCACGGCATCAATGGCGAGGGTGCGCAGGGTATCGATGCTGAGCTTGTCGATGGGGCTCAGGGCCTCGCTCGGCTTGGTGTCGGCTCCGCTCATGATCTCACGTCTTCCTTCGTGTCGCCTGGGCCGCCCGCGCCGCGGATCCGGCCCTCGTCCCGTGGGGGGTCGCCGACGCGACGCCGGACCCGCCCACCTCGATTCCCATAGTGCCGGCCGTCAGGCCGACATCTCGACCGCCTTGATTTCGTCGACCTTGGTTTGGTCGACCTTGGCCTCGCCGGCCTCGTCCCCCTGGAAGCATGCCCCCTCGGACCCGGTTCCATCCTCCGCGCCCGCGCTGCGTTCCCGGGCCGGCCCGTTGGCGCGGCTGTAGTTCAGGATGGTGTTCACCAATGTGACGTGGCTGAACGCCTGTGGGAAGTTGCCGACGAGGCGCTTGGCCTTCACGTCGTACTCTTCCGAGACGAGGCCGACGTCGTTGCAGACGCCGATGAGTTTCTCGATCAGGGCCCTGGCCTCCTCGCAGCGGCCGAGCCCGATGAGGTTGTCGGCATACCAGAAGCTGCACGGCAGGAAGGCGCCCTCGTCGCCCGGCAGGCCGTCCGTGGTCTGGTCCTCGGTGTCGTAGCGCAGGACGAAGCCGTCGCGCATGAGGGTCCGGCCGATGGCCTCGACGGTGCCGACGACGCGCGGATCGTGCTGGGGCAGGAACCCCATATGGGCGATGAGCAGCAGGCTCGCGTCGAGGCGCTTCGAACCGTAGGACTGCACGAAGCTGTTCAGCTCCGTGTCGAAGCCCTTCTCGCAGACCTCGGCGTGGATCTGGTCGCGGATCTCGCGCCAGCGCTCCACCGGCGCCCCTGGGCGGGTTTCGCCCTCTTCCTGGGAGCGGATCGCCCGGTCGAAGGCCACCCAGGCCATCACCTTGGAATGGACGAAGTGCCGGCGCCCGCCGCGCACCTCCCAGATGCCCTCGTCCGGCGTGCTCCAGACCTTCTCGAGGTGGCGCAGGAGCGCCAGGCCGACGCGCCAGCCATCGGCATCGCCGAGCAGGCCGCGCTGGCGCGCCTGGTAGAGGGCGTCGAAGATCTCGCCGTACACGTCGAGTTGGAACTGCTCGACGGCCGCGTTGCCGATGCGCACGGGCTTCGAGTTCTCGTAGCCGGGCAACCAGTCGAGTTCGATCTCCGGCAGCATGCGCTCGCCGGCGATGCCGTAGAGGATGTGGGCCTGCTCGGGGTTGCCGGCCACCGCCCGCACGAGCCAGTCGCGCCAGGCGCGGGCCTCGTCGAGGTAGCCGCCATCCATCATCGCGATGAGGGTGAAGGTGGAATCGCGGAGCCAGCAGAACCGGTAATCCCAGTTGCGCACGCCGCCGAGGTCCTCCGGCAGGGAGGTGGTGGGCGCGGCGACGATGCCGCCGGTGGGATGGTAGATCAGCGCCTTCAGGGTCAGCAGCGAGCGCTGCAGGATGGCGTCCCACGGCGTGCCGCGGGCGCAGCGGTTCGACCAGTCGCGCCAGTGGCGATCGGTCTCGAACAGCACCTTGCGCGGCTGCACCGGCGGGGGGTCGTCCTCGTGCGAGGGGCCGTAGCTCAGGGTGAAGGCGACGCTCTCGCCCGCCGCCACGGTGAAATCGGCCGCCGTAGTCTGGCCCTCGCCGTGGAGCGGCACGAGGGTGCGCAGGACCACCTTGTGCGGCCCCGAGATGGCGCGCAGGTCCCCGAGCTCGTTGTGCGACACCCACGGCACGGCCAAGCCGTAATCGAAC
The DNA here is from genome assembly GCF_001422775.1 of Methylobacterium sp. Leaf87. Lineage (NCBI taxonomy): Bacteria > Pseudomonadati > Pseudomonadota > Alphaproteobacteria > Hyphomicrobiales > Methylobacteriaceae > Methylobacterium > Methylobacterium sp. Leaf87. The sequence goes on from NZ_LMMI01000022.1 coordinate 13,989, forward strand.
CGTACGGCGAGATGCATCCGCATGGCGACGTCGCCGCGCAGTCCCTCGACGATGCGCACGAGGTGCGAGCCGTCGTTGGCCGGCATGTAGTCGGTCACCCGGACGCATCCGGCCTCCGTCTCGTGTTCGGTCTCGAGGACGAGGCTGCCGGTCCGGTACTGCCGCGAGGTCTTCGCCGCCGGGTCGGCGGGGCCGAGCTTCCAGAAGCCGTGATCCTCGGTGCCCAGGAGGGCGGCGAAGCAGGCGGCGGAATCGAACCGGGGCCAGCACAGCCAGTCGACGCTGCCGTCGCGCCCGATCAGGGCAGCGGTGCGGCCGTCACCGACGAGCGCGTAATCCTCGATCCGTCCCGCCATTCACGCCCTCGTCGCGGCCACCTCTCGATGGGCCCCGCCGCGTGGCGCCGCACCATCGATGGCGTCCACCTAGTCCCCCGAGGGGGCAGGGTCCAGGGTCCATTCGGCGATTGCCCGAAGCCGGGCGGCGAAACCGGGGTGAAACCGGACTGCGTTCAGCGCAGGGTCCCGACGAAGTCCACCACCGCGCCGCCCAGCGCAGAGGCCTGCGTGCGCGCCGCAGCGCCCTGAACGCCGACGAAATCGCGAGCCCGGCCCACGGCCCGGATCGCCGGGGCGAAGGGCAGGGCGAGATCGGGCAGGAGGCCGCCCTCCTCGACGGGCACCTCCGCCTGCGCCACGGTCCCGACGGGATCGGCGTGCTGCGCCGCAGCGGGGGCGGCAATGGCCTTGGCGGGGGCGGGCCGACGCAGGGCGGCGACACGGGGCCCGGAGGGCCGGTGCTGCGCGACGGCGGGCGCCGCGACGGTGCCTTGTGCCGGGGGAGTGCCTTGTGCCGGAGCGGCGACGTGCGCCGCCACCATCAGGGGGAACTGGCGCGGAAAGGTGAGGGCGGCGGGCACGAAGGGCGTCGCGGGAACGGCCTCGGACACCAGGGTCGCGGGCGCCGAAGCGATCCGCGCCGCGAGGGTCGTGGGGGCCGGGGCGGGCACCTCCGGTTCGCGGCAGAACAGCGAGGCCGCGCCGAGCACGAGGGCCATAACGAGGGTGGGAAGCAGGGGCGGGGTGACGCCGGAGGTCGCATCCATGGCGAGGCCGTCATTGGCACACCCGCACTGGCTTCGCTCCGTCATGCCGGCGTCCTCGCAATCCATCGTCTTCGAAACCCCATTAGCGGCGCCGTTTACGGCGGAAGCTGGGCTATTTCCTTTCGCAAAGGTAAACCACGCCGGGCGCGATGCGTCCCGCTCCCCGCTGCTTCGGGCCGAGGCCGTTGCCGACACGACGAACCGCCCGTGCCCAAAACCTCGCCTTGCCGAGAATCGTGAGGCCGTGCGATCAGCGGAAGGGCGGCCTTCCCCCAATGTCGGACCCCGCGCCCTTCGCTTCGGACACCCAGCCCCGCTTTCGGACACCGATGACCGAGCCGTCCCTCACCGTGGCCGTGATCGACCCGAGCCCGGCGCGCGCGGCGATCCTCGAAGAGGGCCTGGCGGCGGCCGGCATCGCCCGCGTGGTGATCCTGCCAGACACCGCCGATCTTCCCGCCCGCGTCGCCGCCCTGAACCCCGACGTGGTGGTGATCCATGTCGAGAGCCCGAGCCGCGACATCCTCGAGCAGATGTCCGGCCTGTCGCGCCACGTCGAGCGGCCGGTGGCGATGTTCGTCGACCGCTCGGACGTGCCGATGATGCAGGCGGCGGTGGATGCGGGCATCTCGGCCTACGTGGTCGACGGCCTGCACCCGCAGCGCATCCGCTCGATCCTCGATGTCGCGATCCTGCGGTTCAACGCCTTCGCGCGGCTGCAGCGCGAACTGCTGGAGGCGCGGGGCGAACTCGCCGACCGCAAGCTCATCGAGCGGGCCAAGGGCATCCTGATGACGGCCAAGGGCCTCCCCGAGGAGGAGGCCTACCGGCTGATGCGGCGGAAAGCCATGAACGAGAAGCGCAAGATCGCCGACATCGCCCGCGCCATCGTCACGGCGGCGGATCTGCTCGGATGAGAGCCGTGGTCAGATGAGACTCGCTCTGGGATACGTTCCCCTCGTCGATGCGGCGGCACTCATCGTCGCCGTGGAGCGCGGGTTCACCGCGGCCGAGGGGCTGGCGGTGGATCTCGTCCGCGAGCCCTCGTGGGCGACCCTGCGCGACAGGCTGGCCCTCGGCCACCTCGATGGCGCCCACATGCTGGCGCCCCTGGCCCTGGCCAGCAGCCTCGGGATCAGCGGACCCGAGACGCGCCTCGCCGTGCCCCTCGCCCTCAACCTCAACGGCAACGCCATCACGGTGTCGCGGCCGCTCTGGGCCGACATGATGCGCGACGGACCGGGGGACGAGGGCCTCGACACGGTGGCCTCGGCCTTCGCCGGGGTGGCCCGCGCGCGCGCGGGGCAGGGGGCTCCGTTGACCCTCGGCACCGTGCATCCGTTCTCGAGCCACACCTATCAGCTCCGCCTGTTCGCCGCGCGCGGCGGCCTCGACCTCGATGGGACGGTGCGGATGGTGGTGATCCCGCCACCGCGCATCGCCGAAGCCCTGCGGGACGGCCACATCGACGGCTTCTGCGCGGGAAGTCCCTGGAACAGCCTCGCGGTGGAGGAGGGCTACGGTCGGATCGCGGCCTTCGGCTGTGCGCTCGCACCGGACTGCCCCGAGAAGGTGCTGGCCCTGCCCGCCTACGCGGCGCCGACCTGCGGAGCCCTGGTGCGGGCGGTGCACCGGGCCGGCCGCTGGTGCGCGCGGCACGAGAACCACGAGGAACTCGCACGCCTGCTCGCGCGGCCGGACCACCTCGCCATCGCGCCCGCCCTCGTCCGCCGCGCCCTGGCCGGCACGGTGGTGGTGGATCCCGACGGCACGCGACGGGACGCGCCGGATTTCGTCCTGTTCGGCGAGACGGCCGAGCGGCCGAGGCCCGCCCAGGTCGATTGGCTCCTCGACCGAATGACGGAGGCCGGCCAGATCGTCGCCACGCCCGATGTGAGCGAGCGCGCCCACGCCCTCTATCGCCCGGATCTGTACGACGACGCTCTGCCGGATTGATGCGGCTCGCACTGGGCGAGCACATGCCCGTGCCACCGGCATTCTGCACGCGGATTGTGCAGTGCGGGAGAGAGGCTCTCCACCGAGTTGGAGGACGATATGGTTCCGGCACGTGGAATCACAGGTCCGTGAGGCCGTGGGTCGCGCTCGGGCCCGTCTCGCCCGACCATTACGGAGGGGCCTGAGACAAACTCGAAAAATTCCAGAACTGGCATCCGCTTAGGTCGCGCGCAGGATCCCCGACAGGATCGCCGGGACGCACGCACGGAGGCCGTCCCTTCGTCCTGGCACGCCTCCTGCTAGGAGCTGGAGGCCCGTCAACGACGACGGGCCTTATCCGTCGGCAGAGCCGCTGACCCGAGTCTCCCCAAGGCACGCACCGTTATGCGTCCGACGGATGTGCTTGGTCGGCGGCTTTCTGTTTTGGCGCTTTGCAGTCCTGGCGAGGATTCCGGTTTCGATGAGTGATGGTTTTCGCAACAGCCGGCGCAATGTCCTGAAGGGGGCCGCCGCGACCCTCTCCCTGGCGGCACTCGCCCGGACGGCCTTCCCGGGCGGCGCCTTCGCGCAGGGGGCGGGCCCGGAGGTGAAGGGAGCCAAGCTCGGCTTCATCGCCCTCACCGATGCCGGTCCGCTGTTCGTCGCCAAGGAGAAGGGCTTCTTCGCCAAGCACGGCATGCCCGACGTGGAGGTGCTGAAGCAGGCGAGCTGGGGCACCACCCGCGACAACCTCGTGCTCGGCTCCGAGGGCAACGGCATCGACGGCGCCCACATCCTCTCGCCGATGCCCTACCTCATCACCGCCGGCCGGGTGACGCAGAACAACGTCCCGGTGCCGATGCAGATCCTGGCGCGCCTCAACGTCAACGGCCAGTGCATCTCCGTGGCCAAGGAATACCTCGACCAGAAGGTCGGGCTCGATTCCAAGGTGTTCAAGGCGGCCGTCGAGAAGAAGAAGGCCTCGGGCAAGTCCGTGAAGGCGGCCATGACCTTCCCGGGCGGTACCCACGACCTCTGGATCCGCTACTGGATGGCCGCCGGCGGCATCGACCCCGACAAGGACATCGAGACCATCGTCGTGCCGCCGCCCCAGATGGTGGCGAACATGAAGGTCGGCACCATGGACTGCTTCTGCGTCGGCGAGCCGTGGAACGCGCAGCTCGTGCAGCAGGGCCTGGGCTACTCGGCGCTCACCACCGGCGAACTCTGGAAGGACCACCCCGAGAAGGCCTTCGCCATGCGGGCCTCCTGGGTCGAGAAGCATCCGAACGCCGCCAAAGCCCTGACCATGGCGGTGCTCGAAGCGCAGATGTGGTGCGACAAGCCCGAGAACCGGGACGAGTTCGCCGCCATCGTGGCCAAGCGCCAGTGGATCAACATCCCGGTGGCCGACGTCGCCGGCCGGATGAAGGGCACCATCGATTACGGCGACGGCCGCATGGTCGAGAACAGCCCGCACATCATGAAGTTCTTCGCCGACAACGCCTCCTACCCGTACCAGTCCCACGACCTGTGGTTCCTCACCGAGGACATCCGCTGGGGCAAGTTCGATGCGCAGACCGACACCAAGGCCCTCATCGCCAAGGTGAACCGCGAGGACATCTGGCGCGAAGCGGCCAAGGCCCTCGGCGTCGCCGCGATCCCGACCTCCACGTCGCGCGGCAAGGAAACGTTCTTCGACGGCAAGGTCTTCGATCCGGCCGATCCCGCCGCCTACCTGTCCAGCCTCGGCATCAAGAGGACCGCGTGATGGCCAACACCTCCACCATCGCCGCCAGCCCCGCCATCGCGAAGGCGGCCGCCAAGCCCAAGCGCGCGCCGTTCGTCACGATGGCCACCCTGAACACCATCGCGAAAAACCTGATCCCGCCCGTGGTGGTGCTCATCGCCTTCCTGGTGATCTGGGAGCTGCTGTGCTCGCGCCCCGGCGCCGGCCTGCCGCCGCCCTCGCGCGTCGTCACCGAGGCGTGGGACATCATCGCCCACCCGTTCTACGACAACGGCGGCACCGACAAGGGCCTGTTCTGGCACATCTCCGCCAGCATCCAGCGCGTGGCCCTGGGCTTCGCCCTCGCCACCGTGGTGGGCATCCTCGTCGGTACCCTGATCGGGCAGTCGGAATGGGCCATGCGCGGCCTCGACCCGATCTTCCAGGTGCTGCGCACGATCCCGCCGCTCGCCTGGCTGCCGCTCTCGCTCGCCGCCTTCCGGGACGGCCAGCCGTCGGCGATCTTCGTGATCTTCATCACCTCGATCTGGCCGATCATCATCAACACGGCGGTCGGCATCCGCAACATCCCGCAGGATTACCGCAACGTCTCGGCGGTGCTGCGCCTCAACCCGCTGGAGTTCTTCTCCAAGATCATGCTGCCCTCGGCGGCGCCGTACATCTTCACCGGCCTGCGCATCGGCGTCGGCCTGTCCTGGCTCGCCATCGTGGCGGCCGAGATGCTCATCGGCGGCGTCGGCATCGGCTTCTTCATCTGGGACGCGTGGAACTCCTCCCACATCTCCGAGATCATCGTCGCCCTCGTCTATGTCGGCATCATCGGCTTCATCCTCGACCGCTTCGTCGCCTTCGTCGGCAATCTCGTCACCCGCGGCACCGCGACGGCCTGAGGATCATCCCATGACCTATCTCAGCATCGAGAACGTCGGCATCTCCTTCACCCGCGGCGGCCGCACCAACGAGGTCCTCCGCGACGTCAGCGTGAAGATCGACAAGGGCGAGTTCGTCTCGCTCATCGGCCACTCCGGCTGCGGCAAGTCGACGGTCCTCAACATCGTCGCCGGCCTGCTCAAGGCCTCGACCGGCGGCGTGCTGCTCGAGGACAAGGAAGTGAACAGCCCCGGCCCCGACCGCGCCGTGGTGTTCCAGAACCACTCGCTCCTGCCCTGGCTGACGGTGCGGGAGAACGTGGCGCTCGCCGTCGACAAGGTCTTCAAGGGCAAGAAATCGCGGGCCGAGCGTGGGGCCTGGATCGACCACAACCTGGCGCTGGTGAACATGACCCACGCCGCCGACCGGCGCCCGAGCGAGATCTCGGGCGGCATGAAGCAGCGCGTCGGCATCGCCCGGGCGCTGGCCATGGAGCCGAAGGTCCTGCTCCTCGACGAGCCGTTCGGGGCCCTCGACGCGCTCACCCGGGCGCATCTCCAGGACTCGCTCATGGACATCCATGCGCGGCTGAAGAACGCCGTGATCATGATCACCCACGATGTCGACGAGGCGGTGCTGCTCTCGGACCGCATCGTGATGATGACCAACGGCCCCTCCGCCACGGTGGGCGAGATCCTGACCGTCGATCTCGAGCGGCCGCGCCGCCGCCTCGATCTCGTGGAGGACGCCACCTACACCCACGCCCGCGCCGCCGTCCTCGAGTTCCTCTATGCCCGGCACGCCAAGCCGGCCATGGCGGCCTGAGACGCGGCGATGAAGGATCGGCTGGTCGTCATCGGCAACGGCATGGCGTCGTTGCGGTTTCTGGAGCGCCTCACCGAGCGGGCGCCGGGGCGCTACGACGTCTCCGTCGTCGGCGCCGAACCGCAGGCGGCCTACAACCGCGTCCTGCTGTCGTCGCTGCTGGGCGGCGAAGTCGACGAGGCCGGTTGCGCGTTCCGGGGCCTCGACTGGTACGAGAGCCACGGCATCCGCCTCATCACCGGCGCCCCCGTGACGCAGGTCGACCGCGAGAACGCCCTCGTCATGGTCGGCGAGACCCACGTCCTGCCCTTCGACAGGCTCGTGTTCGCGGTCGGCTCCGTGCCGATCCGGCTGCCGAAGCCCGGCATGGACCTGCCCGGCGTCCTCACGTTCCGCGATCTCGCGGACGTGACGGCCATCCGCAAGGCGGCCGTGGAGCACGCCCGCGCCATCGTCATCGGCGGCGGCCTCCTGGGGCTCGAGGCCGCCGTCGGCCTCGCGCGCCTGGGCGTCGACACCACGCTTCTCCACGTCATGGACCGGCTGATGGAGCGCCAGCTCGACCACGCCGCCGCCGGCTTGGTGAAGCGCGCCATGGAGGCGCGGGGCGTCAAGGTGCTGCTCAAGGCCGACACCGCCACCGTCGAGGGTGACGGAAAAGTCGAGCGCCTGATCCTGTCGGACGGCACCGTGCTGCCCGCCGACCTCGTGGTGATGTCCGTGGGGGTGCGTCCCAACGTGGCCCTGGCCCAGAATGCCGGGATCGCGGTGGGCCGCGGCATCAAGGTCGACGACCGGATGCAGTCGTCCGATCCCCGCATCTTCGCGCTCGGCGAATGCGCCGAGCATCGCGGCCAGATCTACGGCCTCGTCGAGCCCGCCTACGAGCAGGCCGAGACCTTGAGCCGCCACCTCGTCGGCGAGGAGGCGGCCTATGCGGGCACGTCGCTCGCCACCAGCCTCAAGGTCTCGGGCCTGCCGGTGTTCTCGGCCGGCGCCATCGAGGCGCCGGAGGGCTCCGAGACGATCCTCATGAGCGATCCCGGCCTCGGTCTCTACCGCAAGCTCATCGTCGCCGACGACCGGCTGCTCGGCGCCGTGTTCGTCGGCGACATCGCCGAGCAGGGCTGGTGCAAGGACCTCATCCGCACCGGCGCCTCCGTCGCGGCGCATCGCGACGACCTGATGTTCGGGCGAACCGCCCCCCAACCCCTCGCAGCCTGACGGAGGCTTTCATGGCTGACGATTTCAACGCCGAGCAGAAGCGCTACCTCGAAGGTTTCGCCTCCGGCATCTCCGCGGCCCGCCTCACCGGCGGCCTCGCCCTCGGGCAGGCAAGCGCCCCCCCGGCCGAACCCACTGGGCCCGACGCCATCCACATCAAGGCCCAGGACGCCACGGTGAAGGCCGGCGGCAAGCTCTGCGACCAGGAGAAGTGGAAGCGCGCCGAGAACGCCTTCGACGGCCACAACCGCCTCATCGCGGAGGCCGCCACCGGCAAGGCCCCGAAACCGGAGGACAATTTCCGCTGGCGCTATCACGGCCTGTTCTGGGTGGCCCCGGCCCAGAACTCATACATGTGCCGCCTGCGCATCCCCAACGGCATCCTGCAGCACTGGCAGTTCGCCGGCATCGCGGATCTCGCCGACGCCCATGGCGGCGGCTACAGCCACGTCACCACCCGGGCGAACCTCCAGGTCCGCGAGATCACGCCCGAGCACGGCCAGCCCTTCCTCGACGGCCTCATCGACCTCGGCCTGACCGCGCGCGGCGCGGGCGCCGACAACATCCGCAACGTCACCGGCTCGCCGGTCGCCGGCATCGACGCCCAGGAACTGCTCGACACCCGGCCGCTGGCCAAATCCTGGCACAACCACATCCTCAACGACCGCTCGCTGTTCGGCCTGCCGCGCAAGTTCAACGTCGCCTTCGACGGCGGCGGGGTCATGCCGGTGCTGGAGGAGACCAACGACATCGGCTTCCAGGCCATCCGGGTTCTCGACGGCGCCGCCGTGGCGCCCGGCATCTGGATGCGCCTCGTGCTCGGCGGCATCTCGGGCCACCGCGATCTCGCCCGCGACACCGGCGTCGTGCTGAAGCCCGAGGATTGCAACCGGGTGGCGGACGCCATCCTGCGAGTCTTCATCAAGAACGGCGACCGCACCAACCGCAACAAGAGCCGGATGAAGTACGTCCTCGACGCCTGGGGCTTCGACAAGTACCTCGCCGCCGTCGAAGACGAACTCGGCCGCAAACTCGACCGCGTCGATCCCGCCCATGTCGCCCCGCGCGGCCCCATGGACCGCTTCGCACATGTGGGCGTGCACGCCCAGGTGCAGCCCGGCCTCAACTGGATCGGCGTGATCCTGCCCGTCGGCAAGCTCACCACCGACCAGATGCGGGATCTGGCCAGCATCGCGACCGAATGCGGCGACGGCGCCATCCGCATGACCGTCTGGCAGAACTTCCTGTTTTCCGGGGTTCCCGACGCGAAGGTGGCCGAGGTCCAGGCACGGGTCGCCGCCTTGGGCCTCACCACGGAGGCGTCGAGCATCCGCGCCGGTCTCGTCGCCTGCACGGGCAACCGGGGCTGCAAGTTCGCCGCCTCTGACACCAAGGGCCACGCCCTCGTCATCGCCGACTACATCGAGGCCAACCTCAAGGAACTCGACGTGCCGGTGAACGTGCACCTCACGGGCTGCCACCATAGCTGCGCCCAGCACTACATCGGCGACATCGGGCTCATCGGCGCCAAGGTGGTGGTCTCGGAGGAGGGCGACACCGTCGAGGGCTACGACATCGTCGTCGGCGGCGGCTTCGGCGACAGCCCAAAGATCGGCACCGAGATCTGGAAGGCCGTGAAGGCCGAGGATTGCCCGGCCCGGATCGAGGCGCTCCTACGCAGCTACCTCGGCAGCCGCGAGGGCCCGCAGGAGAGCTTCCAGGCCTTCACCCTGCGCACCGGTCCCGAATCCCTGCGCCACAGTGCCGAAGAGCAACCCGTCCTGAAGGCAGCCGCATGAGCGAGCACGTCACGCCCCCGCTGGTTCTCATCCCCGAGAACGCCCCGTTCAACCCCGACCAGCGCTCGTGGCTGTCGGGCTACTTCGCCGCCCTTCTGGGCCCCGCCGTCGAGGGCGCCACGGCGCTGGCCCCCGGCGACATGGGCGGCGGCCAAAAGCTCGCCGACAACGACGACGCGCCGTGGCACGACCCGTCGATGCCCCTGCCCGACCGGATGGAGCTCGCGCGTGAACGGCCCGAGGCGCAGAAGCTCATGGCCGCCATGGCGCAGCAGGATTGCGGCCAGTGCGGCTACAACTGCGCCGACTACGCCAACGCCATCTTCCTCAAGAGCGAGGAGCGCCTGAACCTGTGCCAGCCCGGCGGCAAGGACACGCTCCGGATGCTGAAGAAGCTCGACGAGGAGTTCGGCGCCGGCGGCGGGGCCGCCCCGAAGACCGCCGGCGACGCCGCGCCCAAGGCCGAACCGACCCTCGGCCCCCTCGGCTTCTGCCGCGAGAACCCCGTGGAGGCGACGTTCCTGTCTCGGCTCCGCTTGAACGCGCCTGGGGGCGAGAAGGAAACCTGGCACGTCGAGATCGATCTGACCGACACGCCCATTGAGTACGTGGTCGGCGACTCCCTCGGGCTGTTTCCCGCCAACGCCCCGGCCCTGGTCGACGCGGTCATCGCCGAGCTCGGGGCCCGTCCCGAGCGCAGGATCGGACGCAAGACCCTGCGGGATTGCCTGCTCACGGACTATGCGCTGGGCGGCGCGCCCGACGGGCTCTACCAGCTCCTCTCCCTCCTCACCTCGGGCGAGGCGCGCAAGAAGACCCAGGCGCTCGCCGCCGGCGAGGATCCGGACGGCGACGCCGCCCATCTCGATGTGCTCGGCGCGCTCCACAAGTTCCCCGGCGCGCGGCCCGACGCCGAGGTGTTCCTCGAAGCCCTCGACGAGTTGCAGCCCCGGCTCTACTCGATCTCGTCCTCGCCGAAGGCCGATCCCGGCCGGGTCTCCCTCACGGTGGACGCGGTCCGCTACAGCCACCGCTCGCGCCTGCGGCTGGGCGTGGCCTCGACCCATCTCGGCGAGCGCATCCCCGAGGGCATGAAGGTCAAGGTCTACCTCCAGAAGGCGCATGGCTTCGCCCTGCCCGACGACCGGTCGAAGGACGTGATCATGGTCGGCCCCGGCACCGGCATCGCGCCGTTCCGCGCCTTCCTGCGCGAGCGCGACGCCACGCAGGCGCCGGGCCGCAACTGGCTGTTCTACGGCCACCAACGCCAAGCGAGCGACTTCTTCTACAGGGACGAGCTCAACGCCCTGAAGGACAAGAAGCTGCTCACCCGCCTGTCCCTGGCCTGGTCCCGCGACGGCGGCGAAAAGACCTACGTGCAGGACCGCATGCGCGAGAACGGCGCCGAACTCTGGAAGTGGTTCGAGGGCGGTGCCCATTTCTACGTCTGCGGCGACGCCAAGCGCATGGCCAAGGATGTGGAGCGGGCGATCATCGACGTCGCCAGCCAACACGGGGGCAAGAACCCCGACGAGGCCGTGGCCTACCTCGCCCATCTGAAGAAGACCGGGCGGTATCAGGCCGACGTGTACTGAGAGGCAAAACCCTCCCGGCGCCGTGGGCTATCGAACTCCGCATATCTGGCGCTCTTCAGAACGGGCGCGTCCCTCTCTCCCTTGTGGGGAGAGGTTAGGAGTGGGGGCGGTTCCGCCAGACCCCGCAGCATGAGGGGCACCCGACCCCCCCACCTCCAACTCCTCCCCACAAGGGGGAGGAGGGCTGGCCGGCGCTTCAGGCCCGACTCTTGCTCCCATCCATGCTGACAAAAAACCCCGCCGAGGATCACGCCATGAACGCGCACGTCCAGGCGCCCGCCCCCGTCAAAACCACCTGCCCGTATTGCGGCGTCGGCTGCGGCGTACTCGCGACGCCGGACGGGCAGGGCGGGGTCGGCATCGCCGGGGACACCGCGCATCCGGCCAATTTCGGCCGCCTCTGCTCCAAGGGCTCGGCTTTGGGCGAGACCGTCTCCCTGGACGGCCGCCTGCTCCATCCGCAGGTCGACGGCGCGCGCGCGAGCTGGGAATCGGCGCTCGGCACCGTCGCGGGGTCCCTGCAGAAGATCGCCGCGCAGCACGGGCCGGAATCCATCGCCTTCTACCTGTCGGGCCAGCTCCTCACGGAGGATTACTACGTCGCCAACAAGCTCGCGAAGGGCTTCCTCGGCACCCCCCACGTCGACACCAACTCGCGCCTGTGCATGTCGAGCGCCGTGGCCGCCCATCGGCGCGCCTTCGGCTCGGACACCGTGCCGGGCTGCTACGAGGACCTCGACGAGGCCGACGTCATCGTGCTCGTCGGCTCCAACACCGCCTGGTGCCACCCGATCCTGTTCCGCCGGATGATCGACGCACGCGCCAAGCGCGGCACCAAGCTCGTGGTGGTCGATCCCCGCCGCACCCAGACGGGGGAGGAGGCCGACCTGTTCCTCGGCCTCGCGCCCGGCTCCGACACCGCCCTGTTCTCGGGCCTGCTCGTGCATCTCGCCGCCACCGGCGCCGTCGATGCGGCCTATGTCGCCGACCATACCAGCGGCTTCGACGGCGCCCTGGAGCGCGCCGCCGCCATCGCCCCGAGCGTCGCCGCCACCGCCGCCGCGACGGGCCTCGCCGAGGCCGATGTCGCCCGGTTCTTCGCCCTGTTCGCCGGTACGAAGCGCGTGGTCACGGCCTTCTCGCAAGGGGCGAACCAGTCGGCGCAGGGCACCGACAAGGGCAACGCCATCATCAACTGCCATCTCGCCACCGGTCGCATCGGTCGGCCCGGCGCGGGGCCGTTCTCCCTCACCGGCCAGCCCAACGCCATGGGCGGGCGCGAGGTCGGAGGGCTCGCGAACATGCTCGCCGCCCACATGCACTTCGCCCCCGAGGAGGTGGACCGCGTCCGCCGGTTCTGGAAGGCGCCCAACATCATCACCGGCGAGGGCATGAAGGCGGTGGCCCTGTTCGAGGCGGTGGCGCGCGGCAAGATCAAGGCCCTGTGGGTGATGGGCACCAATCCCGTCGTCTCCATGCCCCGGGCCGACGCCATCCGCGAGAGCCTGAAGGGCCTCGACCTCTACGTGGTCTCCGAGGCCGTGGCCGACAGTGACACCGCCCGGGCGACGGGGAAGAAGACCGTGCTGCTGCCGGCCTTGGCCTGGGGCGAGAAGGACGGCACGGTGACGAATTCCGAGCGCCGGGTCTCGCGCCAGCGCGCTTTCCTCAAGGCGCCCGGCGAGGCGCGGGCCGACTGGCAGATCATCGCGGACGTGGCCAAGCGCCTCGGCCACGGCGAGGCCTTCGCCTATCCCAACGCGGCCGCGATCTTCCGCGAGCACGCGGCCCTGTCGGCCTACGAGAACAACGGCACCCGCGATTTCGACATCGGCGCCCTCGCGGACATGCCCGATGCGACCTATGCGGGAACGCCCCCCCTGCAATGGCCCCTGCCGAAGCGCGGCAAGGGCCGGGCCCGCCTGTTCGCCGACGGCCAGTTCTACACCTTCGACAAGCGTGCCCGCTTCGTCGCCGTGCAGGCGCCCGCCCTGGCCCAGCCCGTCACGGAGGAACACCCCTTCGTCCTCAACACCGGCCGGGTGCGCGACCACTGGCACACCATGACGCGCACGGGAAAGAGCCAGCGCCTCTCGGCCCACCGCGCCGTGCCCTTCGTCGAGATCCACCCCGACGACGCCGCGCGGCTCGGCGTCGCGGAGGGCGATCTCGCCCGCGTCTCCACGCCCCACGGCACCGCGATCCTCGAGGCGATGGTCACGGAGGGCGTGCGCCGGGGCGATCTCTTCGCCGCCTTCCATTGGAGCGACGCCACCGCGTCGGATGCCCGCGTCGGTGCCCTGGTGCGCGGCGTGCCGGACCCGGTCTCGGGCCAGCCCGAACTCAAGGCGACGCCGGCCGCGTTGAGCCCAGCGCCCTACCGCAATCGCGGCTTCCTGCTCATCCGCGAGGCGCATACCCCGCCCGCCGGCTGGTGGTGGGCGCGCGCCACGGTGGAGGGCGGGTCCGGCCTGCACTTCGCCACCCAGGAGAGCTCGCGCGCCGTCGCCCTGATGATGCGCGGCCTGTTCCAGGGCCTGGAACTCGCCGAGTACGCCGACCACGCGCGGGGGCATTACCGCTGCGCCGTCTATGACGGAGTTCGCTTGGTCGCCTGCCTGGCGCTCGCCCCGAGCGAGGCCCGACCGAGCTGGGAGGCGGCCAAGGCGTATTTCGCCGCCGAGGAGATCGAGCCCGCCGCCCGCCGCGCCCTGCTCTCGGGCCGGGCCGAGACGGCCTCGGCCGGTCCGACGATCTGCGCCTGCCACGGCGTCGGCCTCGACGTGATCGCGGGCGTGATCGCGGCCGGCGCCGGCTCCGTCGAAGCCGTCGGCGTCGCCTGCAAGGCCGGAACGAATTGCGGCTCGTGCATCCCCGAGATCCGCAAGCTGCTGCCGCAGGCGCTTGCGCGCAACGCAGCATAGGCTCACTTTGTGGGTACGAAGGACCCCGATCCGAGATCCATGAGCACACCTCGCCAGCCCCGCGAAACCCGCCCCGCCAGTCCCGAATCCGCCCGCGGCGCCAATGCCGCCGGCCTCGAGCCCCTGGCCGTCCTGCCGGTCTTCGTGCCGTTGCAGGGCAAACGCGCGGTGCTGGCCGGCTCCAACGGCGGCGCGCCCTGGAAGGTGAAGCTGCTGGCCGCCGCCGGGGCGGACGTGGACGTCTACGCCCCCGAGCCGAGCGAGGAACTTCGCGCCGTGCCGGGCGAAATCGTCGCCGGCTCCGTTACCCTGCACGCGCGTCAGTGGGCGGAGGCCGACCTCCAGGGCGCGGCCTTCGTCATCGGCGCCATGGAGGACGAGGCCGACTGCATCGCCTTCGTTGCCGCCGGACGCCGAGCGGGCGCCATCGTCAACGCCGTCGACCGCCCGCATCTCTGCGACGTGAAGTTCGGCGCCATCGTCAACCGCTCGCCCATGGTGGTGGGCATCTCGACGGAGGGCGCCGCCCCGGTCTTCGGCCAGACCGTGCGCGCCCGCATCGAGGGCATGCTGCCGCGCGGCTTCAAGGCCTGGATCGGCGCCGCCCGCGACTGGCGCGAGGAAGTCACCGGCCGCTTCCACGGTTTTTCGGACCGCCGCGCCTTCTGGGAGCGGTTCACCGACCGCGCCTTCGCCGAGCCGGACCGGGCGCCGACCGCAACCGATCTCGCCGAGTTGCTGGGCGAGACCGAGGCCACGCCGAAGGGCGGGGCCGTCACGCTGGTGGGTGCCGGACCGGGCGACGCCGAACTCCTCACCCTCAAGGCGCTCAGGGCGCTGCGCAATGCCGACGTGATCCTCTACGACGACCTCGTGGCGCCCGAGATCCTCGACTACGCGCGCCGCGAGGCCCGCACCATGCTGGTGGGCAAGACCGGGCACGGCCCCTCCTGCCGCCAAGACGACATCAACGCCCTGATGGTGCAGCTCGCCAAGTCCGGCAAGCAGGTGGTGCGCCTGAAATCCGGCGACCCCCTGGTGTTCGGTCGGGCCGGCGAGGAGATCGACGCCTGCCGCGAGGCCGGCATCCCCGTTTCCATCGTGCCCGGCGTCTCGGCGGCGCAGGGAGCGGCCGCCTCCCTCTGCATCTCGCTCACCAACCGCGACGCGGCGCGGCGCCTGCAATACGTCACTGGCCACGACCGGCGCGGGGCGCTGCCCGAGGACCTGAACTGGGGCGCCCTCGCCGATCCGAGCGTGACCACGGTGGTCTACATGCCGAAGAAGACCCTGCGCGTGCTGCTGGAGCGCGCCATGACCGAGGGCCTCGCCCCCGGCACCCCGGCGCTTCTCGTGTTCAACGCCACCCGGCCGAACCAGACAGTGGTGGAAGCCAGCGCCATCGACCTCGCCGACCGCGTCGAGGCCTCGGGCCACGAGGGGCCGGCGCTCCTCATGGTCGGCGAGGCGCTGCGTCGGACGAGTGCGCAGGCCGCCCCCGCGATGGCCGAGCCGGACAAGCTCGCGATCTGACGGGCGCCCAGTTGCGGCGCGGCGTTCAGTTCGGCCACGGCGAACGTATCGGGCTCCGAACCGCATTCCCCATGATCGCGAAGTCCCCGCCAGCGGAGACGTGAAGCACCGCGACCCAAGAAGCTATCGTCCCCGAGAACCCATCGTCCCCAAGAACCATCGCCCACAGGGCCCTTCTGCTCCGGTGGTGACCCTGTGGAGATCCGCGGCGTCGGGACCGGAGCGAGCCCGTTCATATCGCGCGCGACGCCGGGGCCGGTTGCCCGAATCCCGGTCGCGTGGTCTTGCAGACCTGAGAATTCCGGATTCGGGATTCGCGGCTTCGGGTTCCGGATCGGTCTCGAGGGTCGCCCAGAGAATCCCCCGCCAAGGTGTCCCATGCGTCGCGCTCTGCCGCTCATCTTTTTCGCCGTCGGCCTCGTCGCCCTGGGCGTCGCCGCCGTGTTCGTTCTGGTGCCCCAGGCCAACGTCGTCGCCACCAGCACCGTCGGCGGACCGTTCACCCTCACGGATCAGAACGGGCGCCGCGTCACCGAGCGTGATTTCACCGGCCGGACCCATCTCGTGTTCTTCGGCTTCACCCATTGTCCGGACGTGTGCCCGACGACCCTGCAGCAGATCGGCGACGTGCTCCGTGCACTGGGACCGAAGGGCCAGGACACCAAGGCCCTGTTCATCGCCGTCGACCCCGAGCGCGACACGCCCGCTGCCCTGAAAGCCTATCTGGCGAGCTTCGACCCGCGCATCGTCGGACTGACGGGCACGCCGGAGGAGATCGCCGCGGCGGTGAAGGGCTACCGCGCCTATGTCCGCAAGGTGCCGACCAAGGACGGCGACTACACCATGGAGCACACGGCCCTGGTCTACGTGATGGATGGCCAGAACCGCTTCCTCAACGCCCTCAACCTGACCAAGCCGCCCGAGGCCGCCGCCGCCGACCTCGCCAAGATGCTGTGAGCGCTCTGTCTCCGCATCGGCTTCTCCCGAAAACCGGCGTTCACTTTTGGGGCTGAGGGTCAGGTTCGGTGCAGCGCCCCGCTGCGGGAGCTGCGCGACAGGCCGTGCTCGGTCTTGTTCCAGCGGTCGGGGGCGAGGACGAGTTCGACGAGCCCGAGCCAGGCACCGGCGCTGACGAGGAGGAAGTAGGCCGGCATCAGGGGCACGTAGGGCAGGAGGTCCCACCAGCCCCGGCGCACGCAGCCGAGGGCGGCCGGCAGCAGCATGGCGAGGAGGCCGGACACGAACACCGTCACCGCCGTGCCGGTGGGCAGGTTGCTCCAGAATCCCGCGACGGGTTCGACCCCGGCGAACACGAACCGGTAGGCGGCGTGCCCCATCAGGAACGGGTAGGCGAGGGCGCAGACGACGGTACCGGGCACCAGGGCGATGGCGGCCAGGGTCCCGAACGCCCCGAGTTGGCGGAACGTCTCGCGCGGCTGACGGCCGTGGGTGAAGCTCGTCTGGATGAAGCCCTTCATCCAGCGGGCGCGCTGGTGCAGCCATGCGCCGGGCCGCGCCGGAGCCTCCTCGAAGGTGCTGCTCGGCAGGTCGCCGACCCGGTAGCCCGCCCGCGCGAGGCGTAGGCCCAGATCGGCATCCTCGGTGACATTCCACGCATCCCAGCCGTGGACGGCCCGGAGGATGTGGGTCCGGAAATGCGTCGACGTGCCCCCGAGCGGAATCGGTACGTTCCAGGCGGCGAGCGCCGGGATCAGTACATCGAACAGGGCGGCGTATTCGAGGGCGAAGCATTTCGGCAGCGGGCCGTCGCGCTGGTTGTCGATGACGAGGCGCCCCTGGAGACAGGCCGTCCTCGGGTCGCTGCGGGCGAACAGCGCGGCGGCGGCGCGGAGCTGGCCCGGATCGGGCACGTCCTCGGCGTCGTAGACCACGAGGCAGGTACCGCGGGCGAGGGGCAGGGCGCAGTTGAGGGCACGCGGCTTCGTGCGCGGCAGGCCGGGCGGCACCACCACGATCTCCGCCCCGGGCGGCAGGGCTGCGGCGGCGAGGGCGGCGGCCGTCTCGGCATCGTGCGCCTCGATCACGAACTTGATGTCGAGCTTGGCCGCCGGATAGTCGAAGGCCGAGAGGGCCGCGGTGAGGCGTGGGACCACGGCCGCCTCCCGGTGGAGGGCGACGAACACCGTGTAGACGGGGAGGTCGGCATCGGCCAGGCACGCGTCCGCCGCCACGCCCTCCGCCTCGACGCTGACGGCGGCGACCCGCAGGGTCACCATGGCGAGGAGCACGAGTTGGACGGCGGTCCAGAGGCCCACGACCAGGGTGGGCGGAAGTTCGACCATGGCAACCACCGCGAGTCCGGCGATCAGGCCGGCGATGGCGAGGGTCGGTCCCATGGGACGGGCCTTCAGCGCCCAGTCGGGCCGGTGGACCTGAAGGGAATCCGCCGCGGCGGCGGCGATGCCGGCGGGGTTGGCGCTGAAGACGGCTTCGCGCAGGGCGCGCGGCGTGGTCAGCGCCGGCATCCGACCCATGGGGCTGCGCCCGCCCAGCACTTCCGCGATGGCGGCGCCGCGCGGCGCCAGGACGAAGGCGGCCGGCGCGCCCGGCAGCAGGGGGGCGACGCCGGCGACCACGCTCTCGGGGTAGCGTGCGCCGGGCCCCAGGGGGATCGCGCCGGCGAGGAAGGGGGTGCCGAGTTCGGCCGCGAGCGCCCGGTAATAGGCCTCCTCCGTGACGGTGCCCGACGCGAGAAGGGCGGAGGCTCCGTCGGTGCCCCAGGCGCGGGCGCGGTCGGCGGCCTTGGCCAGGGCTGCCGGATCGACACCGTGATCCAGGAGGAAGGCGAGGTCGGGCGGCAGGGGCGAGACGCCGGCCTGCGACACGAAGGGTAAACCGAGGATCGACAACGGGAGCGTCTCCCGGCGGCTCGAGAACGTGCTAGGGAGACGGCGTGAGCCAGACCGCGTCCGCGCACAACCAGCGCACCACGAATACAACCCCGAGGTCAAGGACGCGCTGGATTTCTCCGGCGGTCCTCGCCGTGGCGATGGCCCTGCTGGTGGGACGCGCAGACGCGCAGACGCCTCCCGCGCCGGGACAGGGGGTCGCCATCCCGAACTTCTGGAACCCGCGCGCGCGCCAGGAGCGCATCGACGCGCCCCAGACGAGCCGCACGGTCCGCTTCCTCACGGACGACGAGTTCCCGCCCCTGCACTTCCCCGGGCCGGACGGCACGCCCACGGGCTTCTCGGTGGAGCTCGCCCGCGCGGTCTGCGAGAAACTCGCCCTGACCTGCACGGTCCAGGCCCGGCGCTTCGACACGCTGCTCGATGCGCTGGCCGACAAGCAGGGCGACGTGGTCGCCGCCGCCATCCCGCTCACGCCAGCCCTGCGGGCGCGGTTCCTGGCCACCCGGCCGTACTTTCGCTGGCCGGGCCGGTTCGCGGCGCGCACGGACAAGGCGCTGCCCGTCCCCTCCGCCACGGCCCTCGCCGGCCGCAGCGTCGGCGTGGTCGCGGGCAGCGCCCACGCGGCCTACCTCAAGGCGTTCTTCCCCAAGGCGCAGGCGCGCGACTTCAACGATCTCGCCGCCGCCGAGGGCGCCCTGCGGCGCGGCGAAGTGGAGTACGTCTTCGCCGACGGCCTCAACCTCGCCCTGTGGGTCGGCGGCATCGAATCGGCGCAGTGCTGCGCCCTCGTCGGCGGCGACTACCTCGAGAACCGCTATTTCGGCGAGGGCATCGGCCTCGTCACCCGACCCGACGACGCGGCCTTGGCCCGCGCCCTCGACGACGCCCTGCAACGGGTGTGGGACGACGGCAAGTACGCCGAACTCTACCTCAGGTTCTTCCCCGTCAGTCCGTTCTAGGGCGTTCCGCGAACGGCACCGTTCTGCCCGGGGAACTCGCTCCCGGCAAGGGTATCGCGCGCATCCCAAGGGTATCGCGCGCATCCGATGCGTATCGCACCTCAAAACGACGACTTACAGCAAGCTCACACCGGCCGACATTACGTCATCGCCCGACAAGGCGCGATCAGGTCCGCAACTTCTACCGGACCATAGCTTCGCCATAACAGCCTTGTCGGAAGGCGATGCATCGCCAGCGGAGCCGGTCCTTCGCCGTTCGCCGCGAAGTCTTGCGGCGCGACCGCGAAGACCAGTGCATCCGGAACCGGCGCGCGACAGTCCGGTTGAGTCCTCATCACCCGTTCGATGCCCAGAGGAGGCCGCATGACCACCAAGGCACCGCCCGTCCCCCCGGCCAACCAGTCCGACAAGGGGCCCGGAAGCGCACCCGACGCCCCCCTCGCCACCGGGCCCAAGGGTTCGGGCCAGACCCGGAACCCCGACACGATCGGTCAGGCCGGCAATTCCAAGGTGAACACCACCCATCAGGGCCATCAGCAGGATCGGTAATGAGCACCTCGAAGAAGACACCTGCCGCCGACCGGCATCACGGCGGCCCCGGCAGCAGTCACCAGGACGCGAGCAAGCCGCAAGCGGAGACGCGTGACGGCTCGAATCCCGGCAGCCCGACCAGCGATGCCAAGTCCCACGTCTCGGGCGGCGGCGGAGAACGTGACCGTCACCACGCCCACGACGCGGACGGCAACAGTCCCGCCCGGTCGCACTGACATCGTTCCCCCAACGCGATCTGCCCCGGCGCGGATTCGTCCCGGGGCGAAGCCGAATGAGAGAGTGAGCGCAGCATGGCGAACGCGAACAAGCACAAGATGGGGCCCGGCACCCAAGGCAAGAGCTCCGGAACGGGCGCGATGACCGATCTCCCGGAGGGCATCCTCCCGGAAAACATGGTCCTGAGCAATCGCGACAAGGCCCAGCACAGCGACGAGCGCGGCCTCGACAGCAAGAACGTCCAGACCGAGCAGTATCAGGACCACGTCGGCAACCGCCTGGCCGACGACGTGGGCGCCGCGGCCACGGGCGGCGACAACGTCAGCGGATCCACGAGCCCCATGACCGATACGTCCGGCGACGCGAGCAGCCTCACGCGTCAGCAGAACGGCTGAAGCGCCCGCCGCCGGAACCGGTCCGCACGCTTCAGGGGTTCGATGACGGGATTGCGTTGGCCTGCCGGCGCAATCCCGCTTAGGGTGACGCCCTTCCGCCAAGGCGCTCACTGGAACCGAACCCCGGCCTCATGTCGTCCTCGACTTCGTCCCCGCTCGCCCTCGACCCCGCCCTCATAGAGGCCGCCGTCTCCGCCACCGCGTGGCCGTTCGAGGAGGCGCGCAAGCTGTTGGCACGGCTCGAGCGAAACCCAAAAAGCGAAGTGCTGTTCGAGACCGGCTACGGCCCCTCGGGCCTGCCGCATATCGGCACCTTCGGCGAAGTCGCCCGCACCTCCATGGTGCGTCACGCCTTTCGGGTGCTGACGAAGGACAGCGTGCCGACGCGGCTCATCGCGTTCTCGGACGACATGGACGGCCTGCGCAAGGTGCCGGACAACGTGCCGAACAAGCCGATGCTCATCGCGGCCCTCAACCAGCCCCTCACCAAGGTGCCGGACCCGTTCGGCACCCACGAGAGCTTCGGCGCGCACAACAACGCCGAGCTGCGCCGCTTCCTCGACGCGTTCGGCTTCGACTACGAGTTCCGCTCGGCGACCGAATGCTACAAGGCCGGGCTGTTCGACACGGCCCTGCTGACGGTGCTCGACCGCTACGAGGCCGTGATGGCGATCATGCTGCCGTCCCTGCGCGCCGAGCGCTCGGCGAGCTACTCGCCGTTCCTGCCGATCCACCCTGTGACCGGGGAGGTGATGCAGGTGGCCATCGACGAGGTGCGGTCTGGCGCCGGCACCCTGGTGTGGCGCGACCCGAAGACGGGGGAGGCCTACGAGACCCCCGTGACCGGCGGCCATGCCAAGCTTCAATGGAAGCCCGACTGGGCCATGCGCTGGGTGGCGCTGGGCATTGACTACGAGATGGCCGGCAAGGATCTGATCGATTCGGTGAAGCTGTCGGGCGAGATCGCCCGCGCCCTCGGCGGCGAACCGCCGGAGGGCTTCAACTACGAGCTCTTCCTCGATCGTGAAGGCCGCAAGATCTCGAAGTCGAAGGGCAACGGCCTGTCCATCGACGACTGGCTCGTCTACGGCACCGCCGACAGCCTGGCGCTGTTCATGTACAACAAGCCCCGCGAGGCCAAGCGCCTGTTCGTGGAGATGATCCCGCGCCAGGTCGACGACTATCTCGGCTTCCTCGAGAAGTTTCCCGGCCAGGAACCCGCGCAGCAGCTCGGCAACCCGGTCTGGCACCTGCACGCCGGCCGGCCGCCGGCGGCCGAGGCGGTCGGCAAGGGCGGTGCGCTCAACTTCGCCATGCTCCTCAACCTCGCGGCGGTGGCCAACACCGAAGATCCGGCAGTGCTGTGGGGCTTCATCCGCCGCTACGATCCGGATGTCGGCCCGCAGACCCATCCGGTCCTCGCCCGGCTGGTCGGCCACGCACTCGCGTATTTCCGGGACGTGGTGCGGCCGCAGAAGACCTACCGGGCGGCGACGGAGGCGGAAGCGGCCGCCCTCTCGGACCTGTCCGAGACCCTGGCGGCGCATGAGGGCTCGACCGATCCGGAAGGGCTCCAGGCCATCGTGTACGAGGTCGGGCGGCGGCACTTTCCCGACCTCTCGGGCAAGGCGAAGAGCCCGGACGGACGGCCCGGCGTGTCGCAGGCCTGGTTCACCACCATCTACAACGTGCTGTTCGGCGAGGCGCGCGGCCCCCGCTTCGGTTCGTTCGTCGCCCTCTACGGCGTGGCCGAGACGCGGGCGCTCATCGCGGAGGCCCTGTCGGGGGCCTTCGTGCCCACGGAAGCATGAATCGGCTGCCCGCACGAAGAATTGCGCAACAAAACACCACCCCTTCGGCGGCCGGCGCATCATTGTGCTTGTCGCCAGGGGGCCGGGAGGCTAGAAGCCGCTCCACCGAAGACAAAAAAAGGCCGCCCCGGTGAGGGAGCGGCCCGAAGTCTAGGGAGGAAACGCCCAAGAAGGGCACACCGCGGCGACGCCATCGCTGCGGTGCATGTGACTGAGATGCCATTTTGCACTGCACCCTACAACGCCCCCGAATGGGGGGATGGGTATGCGCGGAATGCATTCAGACCCGTCCGGTCCCCGCCGCTCCGGATGACGCGGCCGTCGAAGGCAGACCGAGCTGGTCGAGGCTCAGGTGCCAGATCCGTTCCTGCAGATCGGGATCGGCGGCCCGGCGCGAGGTCGCCACCGGACGCGAGCGCGCGAAGTAGAGTCCCGTCACACCCGCGAGCTCCGGTGCGCTCGCCACGTGGATCGACGTGGCCGCGCCGTCGACCGGCGAAGCCATGAACGGGCGGATCAGGCGCCAGCCGAAACCGAACCAGCCCCCGGTGCCGCCGGCGAACCCGCTGGCGATGACCCCGGGATGCAGGGCGTTCACCGTCACGCCCGTGCCGTCGAGGCGGCGGGCGAGGGCCTTGGTGAACAGCACGTTCCCGAGCTTGGCCTGGGAATACACCGTCATGGCGGAGAAGCCGCGCGCATGGCCGATGTCGTCGAAGGCGATGCGCCCGCGGGTATGCGCCGCCGAGGCGACGTTGACGATGCGCGACGGCGCGCTCGCCTTCAGCAGGTCGAGAAGTTCGAGGGTGAGGCACACATAGGCGAGATGATCGAGCGCCCAGGTGCGCTCGATCCCGTCCTCCGTGAGCCGATGGCTGTCGAAGATCGCGCCGGCGTTGTTCACGAGCACGTCGAGGCGCGGATAAAGCGCCCGGACTTCGCCGGCGAGACGCCGGATCTCAGCCTGTGCGGAGAGGTCCGCCACGAAGGCATCGACCTGTGCACCCGGGACCGCCGCCTGGATCGTCCCGACCGCGTCACGGGTGCGGGCGGCATCGCGACCGACGAGGCCGACCCGGGCGCCCCTTCGGGCGAGGCCGAGGGCCGTCTCGAAGCCGATGCCGGAGGTCGCGCCCGTGACGAGGCAGATCCGGTCCCGCATCGGCGCCGCGCCGGTCATGCCGCCCGCCACGGGATCAGAAGACCGCCTGCCCGACGGCGAAGGCCACGACCACGATGACGATCGCCACCACGAGGAACAGCCCGAACAGGATGCGCGCCAGGGAGCCCGCGCCCGAGGCGATGCCGGTGAAGCCGAGACCACCCGCCACGAGGGAGATCAGGAAACAGATGAGGGCCCATTTCAACAGGGTCATGCGCAGCACTCCAGCACGCGGGAACGAGCGATAACCCTGCGGTCACGCTTCCGTTCCCGCCAAGCTCGCGGATTCGGTCGGGCGTCCGGGGTCGGCCCGGTCGTCGGGCCGCATCAGCCGGCCTAACGGTTCTCCGCCCGCGCCAGCAGGCCCGCGGCCAGGGCATGGTAGAGCCCCTCCGGGCAGATGGATTTCGAGACGGCGTCGCTGATGAGGGCGGCGATCATGAGGGGGATCATCAGGGCGTGGCCCTGGGTCATCTCGGTGACGATGACGAAGGCCGTGATGGGCGCCTGGAGCACGCCGGTGAGGTAGGCCACCATGCCGACGAGGACGAGGGCCGCCACGGGCACCCCCGGGAAGGCGCCCTGGAACACGGCGCCGAGGCCGGCCCCGACGCTGAGGGAGGGCGCGAACAGACCGCCCGGAATGCCGCTGATGGCCGAGAACAGGGTCGCGAGGAACTTCAGGGGCGCGAAATCGAGGGCGCCGCCACCGGCGCCATGGAGGAGGGTGCGGGCCTCCTCGTAGCCGGTGCCGTAGACGGCGCCGCCCGAGGCGAGGCCGCACAGGGCGACACCGAGGCCACAGGCCACCGCGAACACGATGGGCCGGCGCGCGATGACGGCGCCGGGACGCCCGGGCAATCCGCGGGCGAACAGGATGACGACGCGGGCGAACACGCCGCCCGTCAGCCCGCCGAGGACGCCGATCACCGGCACGGCGATCCAGCCGGGGCCGAACGGGAGGGCCGCGTCGGTGGTGCCGAAATAGGTGTAGTTGCCGGTGATCGCCAGGGCGGTGAGGCCGGCCGCCACGATGGCCGCCACGATCAGTCCGCCGGTCCGGGCCTCGTAGGCGCGTCCGAGTTCCTCGATCCCGAAGACGATGCCGGCGATGGGCGTGTTGAAGGCCGCGGCAACCCCGGCGGCCCCACCGGCGAGGATGAGACCGGGCTGGCGATTGGGGGTGAGGTGGCCGACGGCGGCCATGATCGCCGCGCCGACCTGGACGGTCGGGCCCTCGCGTCCCGTGGAGGCGCCGAACAGCAGCCCGAGCGCCATCACGACGATCTTCCCCGCGGCCGTGCGCAGGGAGACCAGGGCCCGCCGCAGGGACGCCGTCGCCGTGTGGCGCGCCGCGATCACCTGGGGAATGCCCGAGCCCTGTGAATTCGGGAACACCGTGCGGGCGAGGTAGGTGCACAGGCCGAACCCCACGGGCGTGACCGCGAGGGCCATCCAGGGCGACAGGGACAGGATCATCCGGAATCCCTCCTGCGCCGCATCGGCGAGCTTGGCCATCAAGACGGCGGCGAGGCCGACGCCGATGCCGCCGAGGAGGAACAGCAGCCGCCGCCGCCAGACCGCGAAGGCATCGACGGCCCCACTGCGCAAACGTGTGATGGCGGGGCGGATGCGGGAACGGGACGGCATGGGTGGGGGATCCGGCGTTGCGGCGCACGGCGCCTCAGGCAAGGCGCATACCCGGCGCCGGCCCGCCTTGCATCACCCCTCTCGAATCACGCCTTGCATCACGCCTTCACGCCTTCCGCCACGCACAGCTCCGCGACGGTCTTCAGGTAGGCCTTGGCGTCGAATTTCTTCAAGGAATTCTCGCTCTGGTAGCGCACGGTCCCGAAGACCTTGCGCCGGGCCCAGGGGCGGTCGTGCAGGCCGTAGACCCAGGCGACGTTGGTGAACGAATTGGCGTCGCGGCCGTCGAGGAAGTAGCGGTTGTTGAGGCGCAGGGTGCGCCTGAATCCTTCCTCGGGGGAGGGCGACCAGTCGAGGATCTTCTTGCCCCAGTACATGCGCAGGTGGTTGTGCATGTAGCCGGTCTCGCGCATCTCGGCCTGGGCCGCGTTCCAGTGGACGTCGTGGGTCTCGCCCGCGGCGAGTTCGGCCTCGGTGTAGGTGTGCGGACGCGGATCGTCGGCGTGCTCGGCCAGGGTCTTGCGCGCCCATTCGGGCACCGCGTCGGCGTAGGACTCGTAGCCCTTCGTGTAGTGGACGTGGTTCATGGCGAGCTCGCGCCGCACGATGAGCTCCTCGAGATAGGCGGTCTTGTCGTCGTCCCCGCCGGTCCTGGCGGCGCGCACGGCGAGCGCGATCTCCACGGGCGAGATCTGGCCGAAATGCAGGTAGGGGCTCATGTGCGAGGCCGCGCCCGCCTCGGGCTTGTTGCGCTCGGCCCCGTAAGTGGCGAACGGGCCGGCGAGGTAGGCCTTGAGGCGCCGCCGCGCTTCCGTCTCGCCGCCCGTGAAGCGTTTGACCGGGGGAACGTCCCGGTCGAGGGTCATGCCGGCCAGCACCGCGTCCGGGTCGGCGATGTCGATCTCGGCCTTCGGCAGGCCGCGTCCGGCCCTGTGCTTCACGGTGCGCTCGGACAGGCCGAGGATATAGTCGTCGAACAGGCGGTTGAGCTTCGGCCGCAGGGTGCGGGCGGCGTATTCGTGCTTGGTCGAGGCCACCTCGACGGGAACGAC
The DNA here is from genome assembly GCF_001422775.1 of Methylobacterium sp. Leaf87. Classification (NCBI taxonomy): domain Bacteria; kingdom Pseudomonadati; phylum Pseudomonadota; class Alphaproteobacteria; order Hyphomicrobiales; family Methylobacteriaceae; genus Methylobacterium; species Methylobacterium sp. Leaf87. The sequence goes on from NZ_LMMI01000022.1 coordinate 40,219, forward strand.
GACATCGCCCTCGACCTGGACGATGCGGGTCTTCACCGCCGCCACGATCTCCTCGTACCAGCGCTTCTGGATGGCGAGATAGCCGCGGTCGAGGACGAGCAGGGCGGCGTCGCGGGCGAGGTCGATGGCGATCTCGGCGGGGGAGGCCTTGCGCAGGCAGAAGCCGATCCCGCGCCGGTCGAACCCGGCCCTGGCGTCGGCGAGGCCCTGCAGCAGGAAGGCATAGTGCCGGGCGTTGGCCTCGGGAAAGCCGTTGGCCCCGTCGAGGAGGCCGAAGCACGCGACGACCGGCACGCCGAGGCGGTTGGCCTCCGCGACGGCGTATTCCAGCGCCGGGTTGAAATGGGCGCGATTCGCCTGCTGCAGCAGGTAGACGACGTAGGCCCCGTCCGCGCGGGGTTCCACATCGTTCAACACCCTGATTCGCCCTGCCTGTATCGTCATCGTGCCCGCCGCGTCCCGTGTGGTGCTGAAAATGTAGAGCCTCGGCGACACGCGCGGCGGCGGCGGATCAGCACGGCCTTCGGCCAGATCCGCACCGCGGACCGGTCTTTGTCGCGCTCGAAAAACCCCTTGGTATCATGGCGTTGACGCTGGCCCCGCCCGTCTCGATGAGGCTCGGCGAAGTTGCAGGGACGCCACCGGGGGCCTGCGACATTTTGGAGACAGGCGGATTACAACGCGTCGGGTTGCACGAAAAGCGACAGGGGTGCTGCCCCAACGGCCTTGCATTTCCGAGCGGGAGGATCAGATTGTGCATTGCGGGAACGCGATGGCGTCGCGCTCCCGTTGCCCTTCTTGGGCGTTTCCTCCCTAGACTTCGGGCCGCTCTTCGGAGCGGCCTTTTTTTCGGCGCGATGCAGGTCCCCCCGCGCGGGCGCGGATCGTGAAGTCATCCCCGCGCGCGGGCGCGGATCATGAAGTTGTCGTAGGTGTACTCGGCGACCTGGAACCAGAGGTATTCCTCGTTCCGGAAGGTCCGCATCGCTTCGTAGATGCGCTTGAAGTCCGGATTCTTGCCCGCGATCTCGTTGTAGACATCCGTCGACGCCTTCAAGGCGGCTTCCATCACCTCCTGGGGGAACGGACGCAGCTGCGCCCCGGCGGCGACGAGGCGGCGCAGGGCCTTGGGATTGCGCGCATCGTACCGGGCCTGAACCTCGGCGTGGACCTGCGCGGCCGCAGACCGCAGGATCGTCTGATACGCCTTCGGCAGGGCCTTCCACGCTTCGGCGTTGAACCAGACGTGGATGAGAGCGCCGCCCTCCCAGAAGCCCGGATAATGGTAGATCGGCGCCACCTTCTGGAGGCCGAGCTTCTCGTCGTCGTAGGGGCCGATCCATTCGGCGGCATCGAGGGTCTTGGCTTCGAGGGCGCCGTAGATCTCCGGACCGGGCGTCGCCTGCGGCACGGCGCCGAGCTTGGCCAGGACCTGGCCACCGAGGCCGGCGATGCGCAGCTTGAGGCCCTGGAGATCGGCCGTTGCCTTCACCTCCTTGCGGAACCAGCCTCCCATCTGCGCGCCGGTGTTGCCGCCCGGCAGGGCCACGAGGCCGTTGCGGGAGAAGATCTCGGCGAACAGGTCGGCGGCGCCGCCGTCGAGCCACCACGCGGACTGGCCCCGGGCGTTGAGGCCGAAGGGGATGGCGGTGGCGAGGGCGAAGGTCTGGTCCTTCGCCACCCCTTGCGTCGCGGGCGCATAGCCCATCTCGACGGTGCGGGCCGCGACGGCATCGAGGATTCCGTCCCCCGGCACCGGCTCGCCCGGTCCCTGAACCTGAATCTGGAAACGGCCGTCGGTCGCCTCGGCCACGAGGCGGCCCAGGGTCTCGGCAGCGCCGTACAGGATATCGAGGCCCTTGGGGTACGCGCTGGCGAGGCGCCAGCGCAGCTCCGGCGCCCCTTGCGCGAGGGCGGGCGCGGCGACGGCCGCCGCACCGCCGAGACCGGCGGCGAGGAGGGCGCGCCGGGGGAGGGCGCGTCCGGAGAGGGGTGGGGGCATGACGCCTCGCTTCACAATCGATCCACGCACCGGAGAATCGGCGCGGGCGGCCCGTCCGGCCATCGGTTCACGAACGGGGACGCGCCCGAAACGATCCCGTACCGGGTCATTTGGCGAAGAATCATCGGGGCCGGGATCATTTGGCGTAAGCGAAGGTCCCGTCGTTCCAGACGTAGAGAACGTAGCCCTGCGCCGTGACGTCGCCCTTGGCATCGAAGCCGACGGAACCGAGCACGAGGTCGAAGCGCTCGGCATGCAGGGTCGCGGCGAGGCGCTTGGAATCCTGGCTGTGGGCGAAGTTGCCCGCCGCCACCAGGGCCTGGAGGGCGGCGTAGCCGTAGATCGTCGAGCCCTCGGGCTCGACGCCCTCGGCCTTGAAGGCGGCGACCACGGCTGCCGCCTCGGGCTTGCGGCGCGGGTCGAGGTAGAAGGTCATCAGCACGCCGTTGCTGGCCGGTCCCGCGATGGTGGCGAATTCCTGGGTGGCGATGGCCGAGGTGCCGAACCATTGCGGCCTGTAGCCCCGCTCGGCCGCGATCCGCACCAGACGGCCCATCTCGCGGGCGTCCCCGCCGTAATACGCCACCGCGATGCCGGCTTCCTTGAGGCGGTCGGCCAGCGCCGCGTCGTCGGCGTCGCTGGAGGCGAAGGCCGTGGCGAGGGCCTCGTTGATGCCGATGCGGTTGAGGTTCTCCTTCGTCGCGGCGGCGAGGTTGCGCGAGCCCGGCGTGAGGTCGTTGAGGATGGCGATCTTCTTTTCGCGGAAGCGCTCGGCCAGGATCGTCGCCGACAGCTTGGCCTGGTCGTCGTCGCGCCCGCAGACCCGAAAGATCGTCGGCAGGCCGCGATCGGTGAGCTTGGCGGCCACGGACGCCGCCGTGATCATCAGGGTGCCGTTGGCGGCGTAGACTTCCGAAGCGGCGAGCGAGGCGTTGGAACAGACATGGCCGACCACGAGGCGCACGCCCTGCGCGGCGTAGTGGTTGGCCACCGCCACGGCCTTGTTGGAATCGCAGGCGTCGTCCTGCACGTCGAGGACGATGGTCTGGCCGTCGAGGCCGCCCTTCGCGTTGGCATCGCGGGCCGCAGCCTGGACGCCGCGCAGAACCTGCTCGCCCACCGCCACGTAGGCGCCCGAGCGCGGCACGGCGACGCCGATGACGACGTCCGCCCGCGCGGCCCCGGCCGGCAGGAGGCTCACCGGCACGAGGCTCAACAGCAGGAGGCCGGCCGCCCACCGCCCATCGAGCCCGAGGCGCCGGGTCGCGCGTCTGAACCTCGTCTCGCCCCGTCTCACGCCTCGTTCGACCTCAGGAAGGTTTCAGCGGATCTACCGAAGACAATGCGGGGCTCGCACCCCTTGGACCGCCCGACCCGTGCGGGAAGCCGCACGAGAACGCAAGTCTGGATTCGTGCCGCGCTCCGCAGCGGGCGAACCCGCCGCGGACCATCGCCCCGTGGAAGACCGCTCCGGCTCGCATCGTCCTCTCAGCGGGCGGTGGCGTAGAGGGAGGCACCGGCGGCGACGGGCGCGGTGACGGTGGAGAAGACCGACAGCACCTTCTGAACCTCGGTGAAGGGGGCGTTGGAGACGTAGACGAGGTCGCGGTTGCGCATGCGGAAGGCCTGGGTGAGGAACAGGCTGTTGGGGTCGCGCATGTTGATCCGGTAGACCACGGGYACCAGCGGCGTGCCCAGCAGCGGGCTGCCGGGCTTGAGCCGGCGCACCACGGCGGCCGGCTCGAACCGGAAGATGAAGGTGCCGGCCGGGTCSGCCTGGAAGTCGGACAGGCCGCGCGCCTTRGCGAGCGCCTGGGCGAGGGTGATGCCTTCGGCCTGGAACGGGATCTCGGTGGAGTTGCCGAGCGCGCCCACCGCCAGGAAGGTCTGGGGATCGCGCACCAGGGTCAGGACGTCGCTGGGGCGCAGGAAGATGTTCTCGCGCGGGTTGGAGACCACGGTGGTGAGCGGCACCGTGGCGGTGAGGTTGCCGCGCGAGAGCCGCACGAAGGTCTCGTTGACGGGCACC